>NZ_JBQQBR010000020.1:0-213239 GCF_052245935.1 Nonomuraea sp. 3N208
CGCTACCGCACCGTCCACATCCGAGCCGGCCGCCACCACCTCACCGCAGCCGACCCCCTGCCCACCGACCTACGCGACGCGCTCAACCAGATCCACGGCCGGCAAGGTGCGCACTAAATTGAGCCAACTCGGGGCGCGCGTAGGAGAGGGTGAGCAGTTCCTCACCGATGACGTCGTCGTACTTGTCGACGCGCTTGTCAGGGATCAGCGCGGCCAGGGCGAGGGCGTCGGGCACGCCCTCTGCGGCCAGGTCGGCCAGGAGGCCGACGGCGGCTTGCGGAGAGGTGTCGCTGATCAGCAGCGCGACTCCGTACCGGACGACGTCGACGCCGTAGGCGTGCAGGGCCAGGCCGAGAGTGGTCATGATGGCGTCGCCGCGGAAGGGGAACAGCAGGGTGTCGTTGCCGTAGCCGACGAGCGGGGTGTCGTGCAGGCCGAGGCGGCGGTAGGCGGCGCGGCCCTCGGCCAGCAGGCTCTGGGCGGTGGCGTCCAGGTAGGCCGGCACCGTGGTCTCCTCATACAGGCGCCGCATGGTGGTGCGGATGCGGTCGTGGACGAGCGGGCCAGCGCTGGTGAAGCGGGGCGGGCGGCCGCCGGAGGCGCGGGTGACCTCGATGAGCTTGGCGTGGGTGTCGATGGTCGAGATGCGCCAGCGGCCGCCGGCGAAGATGATCAGGCTGCCTTCCGGGAGCGGCTGTTCGATGGGCAGGCTGCCGAGCGTGCGGCCCTCGGTGACGATGCGGTATTCGGTGGGGGCGGCGAAGGCGGCGTAGAAGGTGTGGTGGTTGATCAGCCGCTCCCCCGTCTCGGCGGGCAGCAGGAGTCCGTCGTTCTCCTGGCGGATGAGGTCGGCGGCGGCGAGGTCGCGCAGCAGCGTGGCGAAGGTGGGGCTGTCGACAGTGCGGAAGGGGCCTTGCGCGCAGAGGGTGCGGTAGGCGTCGGCGGGGGTGATGCCGCCGTGCTGGGCGATGAGGGACAGGAATTGCTGGGTGAGGGTGGATAGGTGCAGGGCTTCGGCGGCCGGGGGCTCGTACCAGCGTTGCAGGAGCAGCTCGATGGTGGCGATGGCTTGCACGAGCTGGGCTCGTAGTTCGTCGGCCGGGTGGATGGCCGGGGTGGCTTCGGGTTCGCTGACGTACAGGCGCAGGATGGCCGGTCCGCCGCGGCGTCCGGAGCGGCCGAGGCGTTGCCGCAGGGCGGCGACGCTGGGTGGGGCGCCGATCTGGGCGATGGAGGTGACGGAGCCGATGTCGATGCCCATCTCCAGGGTGGAGGTGCAGACGGCGGTGGCCGGGCGGGTGCGGTCCTTGAGGCGGGCTTCGGCGTGCTCGCGGATGTCTTTGGACAGGTTGCCGTGATGCGGGACGAACTCCTCCGGTACGCGGGCGTTCTCGCAGCGGCGGTTGAGCAGATCGGTGTAGTCCTCGACGGCGGCGCGGGAGTTGGCGAAGACAAGGTGGTGGGAGCCGCGCAGCGTGGCGAACAGGTGGTCGGCGATGGCGAGCCGGTCGCCGGTGGCGACGTCGTCGGCGCTGACCTCCTCGCCGAGCGCTTTGTGGGCGGCGCGGGCGCGCGGGTCGATCATGGGGGCGGTCTGGACGTAGCCGCGGATCTGCAGGCGGAGCTCCTACGCGTCGCTGCTGGAGACGATCACGGTGACGTCGTCGCCGGCCCGCGGGCGTAGGAAGTCGGCGGCTTTGGCCATGTCGCCGAGGGTCGCCGAGAGGCCGATGCGGGGGATGCGGCGGCGGGCCGCCAGGTCGAGGCGGTGCATGAGGGACTGCAGCTGGGCGCCGCGTTCGGTGCCGATGAAGGAGTGCAGCTCGTCGATGACAAGGTAGCGGGCGGACGCCATCAGGTCGCGGATCTTCCAGCCGCGCAGGAGGAACATCGCCTCCAGCGACTCCGGGGTGATCAGCAGGATGCCGTGCGGGCGGTCGAGCAGCTTGCTCTTGGATGACGAGGCAACGTCGCCGTGCCAGCGGGAGACCGTGATGCCGAGGTGGTCGCAGAGCGGGTCGAGACGGCCGTACTGGTCGTTGATGAGGGCTTTGAGCGGGCTGATGTAGACGGCGGCGAACCCCGCGGTGTCCGGCTGCTCCGTCAGGACCGAGCAGATCGGCAGCAACGCCGCTTCGGTCTTGCCGGAGGCGGTGGCGGCGGCGATGAGCACGTCCCGATCGCCCGCGAGGACGGGCGCGACGGCGGCTTCCTGCGCCTCGCGCAGTTCTCGCCAGTTCGGCGCGTCGGACGCACCCTCCTGGCGCGGGCTGCTCCCCGAGGACGTCATTGGTACCACCGATGGTGAAGAAAGGCATCACCCGCGCCCTCGGCCCCATTTGCGCGACAGCCGCTGGTGCGTACGTCGGGGCGTCCAGGTCGGAAATGGCCGGCCACGATGTCGGCGTCACCGCCGCCACCTCTGGTCGTGCTCGGGGGTGATGGAAGACCGCGCGCCAGCACTGCCCCCGTTGTCGGGGTACGCGACGAGAATCCGCTCGCGGTCCGCCAGGGCCATCATCTGCTCAGTGGCTCTTGTGTCGGATGCTTACGCAATGTGCCCGACGCGTCGCTCCATACAGAAATGCCTGTTTCAAGAATGTCCGAAAATGTCGCTTGGTGTTTCAGGGTGCCGTTAGCCGAAGAGCAACCATCGAGCAACCGACGGCGTGATTGCGTGGCCTTGACCATTCCGATTTGATCGAATTTGGGGTATTGGTCTCGCCTCATAGGTTTCCTGGAAGGTGCCCTTGGTGATGACGAGACTCGCCGCGTACACCGTCACCGTTAAGAACGTGGACCACGCCGTTGGCGTGCGGTAAGCACTGCGCAGGTCCTCCCGCCCCACCCACCCCACGCCTGGGTGAAGTGTCCACACCCGAAGGAGCCCTGATGGCCGACCGTGAACGAAGCAGTGCCGCGTCGCCTGAGGGAGGCCGCATTCAGCCGAACCCGAGATTGCTATGTACGACGAGAATGGACGACACAGCCGGTATTACTCCGCTGACCGGGACGGCGCTGCTCTGCTCACCGCGGTTCACGGCTGGAGGCCTTCTACGCCTCGGAGTCGACGGTGCTGCGGGTGCTGCAGGCGGCCGGGATCACGGTCGTCGAACGGCCTCGTCGGGAGCGTCGGCCGCGCCGGGAGCTGCCCGGCTGGGCCGAGCTGGTGCCGGGCGTCATCACGATCTACGACTTCACCCATTTCCGTGGCCTGCCGCGCTGGTGCGTGGTCGCGGTGATGGACGTGGTGTCGCGGTATTGGCTGGCCACCGTGGTCTCGCCGGAGGAGATCTCGACCCAGGTCGAGGTGGCCTACACCCGGGCCCTACAGGTGCTCGGCAAGGCCCATCTGCTCGATGACGAGGCGTTCCTGGCGGAGCCGCGCGGCGGGCAGGTGCCCGACCACGACGCCTTCCCGGTGCTGCTCGCCCTGTCGGACAACGGGCCGCAGATGACCTCCTCGGCCACGAGGATATTCATGGCCGGCGCGCGCATCGCCCAGCACTTCGGCCGGCCCGGCGCCCCGAATGACCAGGCCTGGATCGAGTCGCTGTTCGGCCACGTCAAGGACGAGCACCCGCACCTGGACAACATCACCGACCTGGGCGAGCTGGAGGCCGAACTGGACGCGATTCGCACGTTCTACAACGAGGTGCGGCTGCACGAGGGCATCGGCTACGTCACGCCCGACGACGAGCACCACGGCCGCGGCGAGGCGATCCGCGCCGCCCGCTGCGCCGGGCTGAAGACCGCCCACGAAGCCCGGGTTGCGACTCGACGCCAACTACGCCAAGATCCCCCATAACCCCTCTCGCGGCTGATGGATATTTCCGGCCCGATCTGGTGCATTTTCTCTGACACACCTCGGTAACCAATGATGTGACCTTCCTGTGACCGAAGGTCAGATGTACTGGCACGTGATGGGGATCTCGGTGCCGATGTAGCCCAGGTGGGCAGCCGCGAGCCGGACCTGCTGGGGCCGTGAGCGACCGACCAGACCGATCGGGCATCCCCGCAGGGGGCGTTGTCCTACAACGACGGGGTAAGAGATTGATGGTGCTTGCGGGGCGAGAGCGCGAGCTGGGAGAACTTACCGAGGTGTTCGAGTCTGCGATGCTGGGCCGGGGCGGGGTCGCGGTGATCAGTGGTCCCGTGGGGAGCGGCCGGACAGTGCTCCTCCATGAGTTCGGCCGGCTTGCGGGGCAGGCCGGCGCCCGCGTTCTCTACGCCGAATGCTCACCGGCAGAGCGCTACCTGGCAGGCGGCGTCGTCGGTCAACTTCTGGGCGCGATGGGCCAACCCGGATCGCGAGGGTGGCCGGACCTACTGGAGATGGCCCAGGACGTGCCGACCGTACTTGCGATCGATGATGTGGACTGGGCCGACGATACCTCGCTGGAAATCCTCCTATCCGTAGTGCGGCGGTTGCGAACCGCGAGACTTCTGGTCGCGATGACGACCAGCCCCGACCGACGGCCGTTCAGTCCTGTATCGGCGGCCGAGGAATTGTTGCACCGGCCGTACAACCGGCGCGTCGAGTTGGCTCCCCTGTCTCCGGCGATGGTTCGAGACCTGATCGCCGAGCGCATGGGACGGCAGCTCGCCGACCAACTCGCCGGTGACACCCACCGGCTGACCGGGGGAAGTCCGCTGTTGGTCAGGGCGATCATGAAGGATTTGGAGGACCGGGGCGAGGCCGGTGCCGCCTTCGGCGATGCCGTCGCGGCCTGCGTTCACCGGTGTGGGGCGACGGTGATCCGGGTGGCGGAAGCCATCGCCGTGCTGGGAGCGCACGCGAGCACCGACATGGTGAGTGAGCTCGCGAGCGTCGGGGATCACCAGGCCGAGCGGGTGACCAGGCGGCTGGAGCGGGCCGGCGTGCTCACCGACGGCCGATTCGGCCATGAGGTCGGGCGCCGCGCGGTGATCGACCGCATGTCGGCCACCCGCCGTACGCAGATGCATCGGCTTGCCGCGCAACTCCTCCATATCGCGGGTCGCCCGGTCACCGACGTGGCCGCCTGCCTGCTGACGGCGGGCTGGTCCGCGGAGAATTGGGCCGCGCGGGTGCTGGTCACCGCCGGCCGGCAGCACCTGCACGACGAGGCGCCCGTTGTCGCGGTGAGATGCTTCGAACTGGCCCTCGCGTCGGGTTCCGCGGATGCGGAACGCATGATCAGAAAGGCCCTATCCGCCCAGGCGGAAGGATGCCCCACTTCCGCTGACGCCGGCCTCCACCTGTCGGAGCTGCTCCTCGATCGGTTGCCCGAGCCGCTCGCCGCCGACATGTGCCGCCGGCTCTCGTGGCGAGGCCGGCCTGCCGCCACGGCCCGGGCTCCCAGGCAGGGTTGGCACGGCACCCCGTACCCGGGCTGCGGCAAGATGCCGGCGACGGCCAGGGGCCAGGTGGAACGAAGCACACGCTCGACGGACCCGAAACATGCCGATGGCGTGACGGCGGAACAACGCACCGTCACCGTGAACGGTCAGGCTCCGCCTGTCGGGAAAAGGTCCGGCGAGGACACCCGGGAGAGCGACCTCAGAAGACGGGCCGAGTTGCTGAGCGAGGCCGAGCGTCGCGTGGCCGTACGCGCGGCCCAGGGGCGCACGAATCGCGAGATCGCCGAAGAGCTCTACATCACCCGGAGCACAGTCGAGCAGCATCTCACCCGGATCTATCGCAAACTACAGGTGCGCACCAAGGAAGACCTCGGCCGTCTCGCCGCCGCGCTCCCTTTCGCGGAGGACGACATCGTGCCCTGTTGAGGGGCGCGGTCGGCAACAGACCTGCGCCCGCGCATGGCCGCGGATCTACACCGCGACCATCCGGGCCGACGCCTACGGTGATCAGCGTCGCGGCCCTCCCCGAGGGTTTCCGGCCCCTGCGGGGAGAGCCAATTTCGGAATCACGTCGCGACCGCCCGCTCGGCGGCAAGTCCCGTGAACCTTCCCTCCAGCCGATCGGCGAACTCCGTCCAGATCGCAGCGTGTGCTCGTGCCAAATCGGTGACGTTGGAAGCCCAATGCGGAGGGACGTTCATCAGGATGCGGTCCCAGTCTTGGCCGGGGATCGCGTGCAGGGTGAGCAGGCGCAGCAGGCTCCGCCCGGTCTCCGTGAGCCGGAGCGCGGGATCAGCCGTCAGCCGGTTCAATATGGCCAGGCGGTTCTGATCCGCAGCGAGTCGAAACCCCCCGCCGGAATCGCCTCCGTTGCGGGTGGACGGCCCAGCCGGCTGCATATGGGATCTCCTGCGACCCGCCGGTATGGGACTCTCCCCACGTTCAAGCCGACCCCTCACATCCCGGACCGTCTCCGGGGATAGTCCTACCTCTCTGGCGATCTGCCGAAGCGAGAGGGTGGGATTGCTGCGGATGAGTTCGGCCGCCTGCCTGCGCTCCGCAGTGCCGTCCACGGGCCGGACCCGGCCATCCCGCCCAATCCGCGTCTCGCCCTCCACCCGGCTCCCGCGCAGATCCGAGACGGTCCGGGCAGACAGCCCAGCGACCGAGGCGACCATCCGATCGGACCACTCCGGATGGCTCTCGATAATGCGCCGGGCAGCGCGTCGCCGATCGGCGAGCGTGAGCGGCAGGCCGTGTTCGATGTTCATGCGAACCGCCAGGACGAACGCGTCGGCCTCACTGCCCTCAAAGAACCGCGCGGCGATGGTGCGCTGACCCCGTAGGCGGGCCGCGCTCAGCCGGTGCAGCCCGTCGATGACCCACATCGATGGGAAGTGCACCAAAATGGGTGGTATTTGCCCCTGGGCGTACAACAGCGCCTCCAGGTGCTCCGGATCCTCGCCGGCGATTCGCGGCGAGAGGGCACCCGACAGACGCTCCAGCTCAACCTCGACGATCGGCAAGCCATTGATGTTCATGCCGGTCGGATCCACGGCTTCGCCCCCGCTCATATCGTGGCCGGTCAATTGCCGTTCTGGCCGAACTCCGCCGCGACCTTCAGTAACCCCGGTCACGTCCCCGTTGAAATGTGCTCGTGCCATCTCCGCGGTTGCCCGCATGCCACCTCCCGGTGTCGGCGCTCCCCGAGCTTCCCCCTCAAAAAGCGTAAATGTCCCCCCTTCGCCAAACCACCCCCTAATCCGAACTTTCGTGTCCTTAGCCGAGGTCGCAACGCTCTGATCTGTAGAAAGACTGGCGCCGTCCATTCTTTCTGTCTGTCCAGAAATTGACACGCAGCAGATCGCGACCTGCTATCGCCGAATGCATTCCCGCCAGGCAACGCGTTGCCGACAGAACGGCAGCGGCCGGGGATTCCGTAATGCCAGGCCACGGCCCCACCCTGGGGCCTTGACGGCGAAAGTCCGGCCTAATCGCGCCCGGCCGCACCGCCCCTAATCCGGGCAGCGCCCACCCCTATTCCGGCGCGAATGGGATTGCGCGCGAACGTCGTCCGTAGTAGAGGCGTTTCCTCCGGCGAACCGCAACCGGCGAGTCCCAGGGCCCCGCGGAACTCGGTCGCGAGCAGCCCCAGCACGTCCCGGGCGCCGTCCTCACCGTCGACGGCCAGGCCGTACATGAGCGGGCGGCCCACGAGCACCCCCGAGGCGCCCAGTGCGATCGCCTTCACGATGTCCTCACCGCGGCGAACTCCGCTGTCGAGCAGGATCTCGCAGGAGCCTGCCACCGCGGCGGCGATCTCCGGTAACACGTCGATGCTCGGTATGGCACCGTCCAACTGACGCCCCCCGTGGTTGGACACCACGATCCCGTCGATGCCCGCCTCCGCCGCGCGCCGCGCGTCCTCCATGTCCAGGATTCCCTTGAGCACCAGCGGCAGGCGGGTGCGCCCGCGCAGCATGTCCACCCACGCCCAGGTGACCGGGGCGAACTCGAGCGCCGTGTGCACGGCGACCGCCGAGGCGGCCGGGACATCGGCGGCCGGCCGCCGGTGAGCCGCACCCCTCCCGCCGAGGTTGGCCGCCGTCACCGACTCCGGCAGTGCGAACCGGTTGCGCACGTCCCGCAGCCGCCGTCCCATCCAGGGCACGTCCACCGTGACCATGATCGCCTTGCACCCGGCGGCTTCGGCGCGCTCCACCAGCTCCAGGCAACGCCGCTCGTCACGCAACCGGTACAGCTGGAACCAGGTCGTGCCCCCCACGGCGGCGACCTCTTCCAGCGCGACGCTGCTCATCGTGCTCACGGTGAACGGAACCTCCGCCGTCTTCGCCGCACGCGCCGCGGCGAGCTCCCCTTCCGGATGCAGCAGCCGCTGGTAGGCGATCGGGGCGGCCGCCAGGGGCATCGACACCGGGCTGCCGAGCAGGCTGGAAGCGGTGGAGCACTCCGTCACGTCGCGCAGCGCTCTGGGGATGACGAAGACCGACTCGAACGCGGCGAGGTTCGCCCGCATCGTGCTCTCCGCACCGCTCCCTCCCGCGACGAAGTCCCAGGTCTCGGGAGGGAGGGCGCGGCGGGCGGCACTTTCGTAGTCGGCCACGCAGCTCAGGGTCATCCGGCCCGCTCCAGCTCCACGGCCTCGTACAGCGCCTTGATGTTGGCGCTGCCGAAGGTCTCCGCACCCCGTCTCTCGATGATCTCGAAGAACAGGGTGCGACGCGGGTGCGTCGAACGGGTGAAGATCTGGAACAGCTGACCGCTGTGATCCTCGTCGATCAACAGGCCGGTCTCCCGTAGATCCTTGATCGGGTGCGTCTTGGGGGTGATCCGCTCCGCGAGCAGGTCGTAATAGGCGTCCGGGGTGGTGAGGAAGTCGACCCCCCGCGCCGACAGACTGCGCACCGCGCGGACCGCGTCGTCGCTGGCGAACGCCACGTGCTGCACGCCGTGACCGTGGTGGCCCTTGAGGAAGTCATCGATCTGGCCCGGCTCGGTGCTCGGGTCGGGCTCGATCAGCGTCAGCGTCACCCCGCCGGACACGCTCTGCACGACCTGGGACTCCATCGCCTGCGCCCCCACCACGATGCGTTCCTGGAAGATGTCCCGGAAGCCGAGGGTCCGCACGTAGTGATCCACGGTGGGGCCCAGTTCGCCGGCGGGAAGGCAGATGGCGAGGTGGTCGATGGCGAGCAGCGCGGCTTCGCCCGCTCCGGCCCCGGTTGAGCGCGGTGCGGGGACGAAGCCGGCCGGCAAGCCGGATTCGTCGCCGGGATCGCGCTGGACCAGGGTGTGGACGACGTCGCCGAACCCCTCGATCGTCGCCGTGACGGTGCCGCCCCCGCCACCCTCCGCCGGCGCGTGCCGGGCCGGTTCGTGCACCGGTGTCGCGCCCGCCGCCACGGCGACCTCGAAGACGGCGCCGACGTCCCGGGTACGCAATGCGACGTCGGCCACGCCGTCACCGTGGGTCTGTACGTAGGCCGCGGCGGGGTGCCGGTCCGAGATCGCCTCGGTGATGACCAGGAGCACCGGCCCGTTTCGCAGTGCGACGCTGCGGTGCTCCGCCGAACCGCCGGTGCCGACGACGGTGAATGCGTACTTGTCCACCCAGGTGAAGGCCGCTACCTCCAGGTTGCCGACATACATTTCCAGGTAGTCAATTGAAAGGTCAGAGAATGGCGCATCCGAATTCATATCAGGCCTCCGCAGCTTGATTTCTTTCTTACAGATTTCCGGTATTCGGTGGCATACGTCAACGACATTGCCTTTGACACCGGAATGGACCGACAAACGAAATGAGTTAGGGCAGCCTGGACAGCCGCCGCATTTCCCGTCAGCGCTGTTTCAGGAAACTTCGCGGGCCGGCGCGAGGCCCTGCGCCATCCGGCGGGCCCGCTCCTCGGCCGTCTGCTCGACCCGCGCCATCGCCAGGCGGAGAACGGGCGGCGCCAGCACCGAAGTGATCATGGCAACGAGGATGATGATCGTATACAGCTCCACGGTGAGGACACCCAGTCGCAGCCCGACCGTCGCCACGATCACCTGGACGACGCCCCGGGCGTTCATGCCCGCTCCCAGGGCCAGCGCCTCCCACCGGTTCATCCGGCTGGTCCAGGCGCCGAGGAAGGCCCCGAGGAATTTCCCCGCGAACGCCACGAACACCATGACCACCGCGACCCAGAACATCTCCGGCCGGGTCAGCGCGGCCAGGTCCATGCGCAGACCGACGGTGGCGAAATAGAGCGGGGCCAGTAGTCCCAGCACCACCGTCCGCAGCGGCGCGAGCCGCGCCGGGTCCGGTGCCGCGGCGCTGATCAGCAGGCCGGCGACGAAGGCGCCGAGGACCGGCTCCATCCCGAGGGCGTGCGTCCCGGCGGCGGACAGCAGCACGATCACCACAGTCGCGATCATCGTGGGCGAGTTGTCCTGGCACTTCCCGGTCAGCCAGAACGCGGCGCGCACCAGGGGCCGGCCGACCACGGCGGCGAGCAGCAGCACCCCGGCCAGGGCCGCCACGGAAGCCGCCACGGCCCCTGCGCGCACCCCAAGGGTGGCCATCCCCGACACCACCGACAACATCAGCCAGCCGAACGCGTCATCGATCATTCCGGCCGTGAGAGTCAGCTGCCCGACGTTGCGGTGCAGGAGGTTCATGTCGTGGAGCGTCTTGGCGATCACAGGGATCGCGCTGACGCACATGGCCACGCCGAGGAAGAGCGCGAACACGGTTGAATCGGCGGGCCCCCGGATCGAGACCGGCAGCATCAACCCGGCCGCGACCCCCATCGCCAGCGGGATGACCAGCCCGAAAACGCTCAGCCGCGCGATCGTCGCGCCCTGCCGGCGGATCAGCCGCAGATCCAGGTGTGCGCCGGTCAGGCCCACCAGCAGCAGCACCCCGACCTGCGCGACGGCGTCGACCATGTGGAACTGCGCGGGGTCCGGCGGGAACAGCCGGCCCAGCGGGCCGAGAACCAGGCCGGCGGCGAGCTCGCCCACCACCGTCGGCATCCGCAGCGCCGCCGCCGCGCGGCCCAGCAGCAGCGCCACCACCAGCAGGGCGCCGAGCTGGAGGAGGAAGAGCAACAGGGGGCCGGCCCCGAGCGCGGGAGGGGGGTGGTTCATGCGGGCCGGTACGGCTGCCAGGACATCCCGTCCGGCGAGGCCACCAGGCCCCCCGGGAACAGGGGCACCTCCGGCTCCGCGTCCTGGCCGAGCATCGCCCGCATCTGGACCTGGCCCCCCTCGGCCATCACCTGCTTGACCACCGTGGACTTGAACATCGGCACCATGTTGCCGTCGTCACTCGCGGCGACCTCCTCCACGGCGGCCGCGAACTCCGCCGAGCGCGACCGCAGCCGGCCGCTCGTCGAGCTCGTCAGGGCCTGCTCCCCGGATGACACGCCACCCACCAGGTCGACGAACGATTCGAGCTCGGTGTGGTTGTTGCGGGTGACCTTCTTCGCCTGCCAGAAGTACGACTCCTCGTCCCGGTGCATCTCGTAGAAGGAGACCAGGAACTCGTAGAAGACCCCGTACTCACGCCGGTACCGCGCCTCGAACTCCGTCAGTGCCGCCTTCTCGTCCAGATCGCCGGACAGGACACTGTTGATGGAGCGGGCGGCGAGCAACCCGCTGTACGTCGCCAGGTGCACGCCGGAGGAGAACACCGGGTCGACGAAGCAGGCGGCGTCCCCAATCAAGATCATGCCGGGCCGCCAGAAGGAGGTCTGGTGATAGGAGTAATCCTTGCGAATACGCAGCTCGCCGTACTGGCCGGAGGTCACCCGGGTCGCGTCCGCCAGATACTCCGAGATCAGGGGGCACTCGGCGATGAGAGCGGTCAGGGCCTTCTCCCGATCGCCCTGGATCTTCTCCGCCAGCTCCCGCCGGACCACGGCGCCGACGCTGGTCAACGTGGGGCTGAGCGGGATGTACCAGAACCAGCCGGAGTCGAAGGCGACGCTGAGGATGTTGCCGGAGTTGGGGGCGGCCAGCCGCTTTCCGCCCTCGAAGTAGCCGAAGAGCGCCAGGCTGCGGAAGAAGTCGGAGTACTTCCGCTCCCCGCCGACCTTGGAGTGGAGGCGGCTCCTGTTGCCCGAGGCGTCGACCACGAACTGGGCCCGCACCTCGTGCTCGGCGCCGTCGGCGGCGGTGTACCTGACCCCGGCCGCCCGCCCCTCCTCCCCTTCGATCACCGCGGTCACCGCGCACTCCTCACGGACCTCGGCGCCCCTGCGCCGGGCGTTGTTCAGCAGGAGCTCATCGAAGCGGGAGCGTTCCACCTGGTAGGCGAAGGACGTCGGCCCGGAGATGTGCGGCGAGACGGAGAAGGAGAACGTCCAAGGCTCGGGCGTCGCTCCCCACCGGAAGGTGCCGCCGCGCTTCACCGTGAACCCGGCCTCGGCGAGCTCATCGGTGAGCCCGAGGAGCCGGCAGACCCCGTGCACGGTGCTGGGCAGCAGGGACTCGCCAATCTGGTAACGGGGGAAACGCTCCTTCTCCAGCACCAGCACCTTGTGCCCGCGCATGGCGGTGAGCGCCGCCAGCGTCGATCCGGCCGGCCCGCCGCCCGCCACCACCACGTCGAAGTCTTCGATAGCCATCACTTCGCTCCTCGCTGCTCCTCGGTGATCTCCTGCTTCAACCCTGCACCGCCCCGGCCGCACGCGACAGCGGGGCGGCGTGGACACTCCCTCATCGCCCCGTCCAGACGGGGTCGCGCTTCTCGGCGAAGGCGCGGACTCCCTCGACGCTGTCCGCGCTGTGCCGGCGCCGCTCCTCCCACGGGTACGACGCCGTGAACGCCTCCTCGATCGGCATGTCGAGCGACCGCATCGCGGCCTGTTTGATCGCCCGCAGTGCCAGCGGCGCCCCACGGAGCAGGTCATCCGCCCACCCGGCCACGCATCCGTCCAGCTCCGCCACCGGCACGACCTCGTTGACCAGCCCGTACTTCAGCGCCGTCGCGGCATCCATCCGGCGGCCGGTCAGCAGATACCCCAGTGCCACCTTCTGCGGCAGCTGGCGCGGAAGCCGGAACACCCCGCCCGCCCCGGGAACCAGGCCGAGCCGTACCTCGGGCAGGCCGAAGACCGCCTCGGTGGAGGCGACGGCGATGTCGCAGGCGAGCACCAGCTCGAATCCGCCGCCCAACGCGTACCCATGCACCCGGGCGACCACCGGTTTCGACAGGGAGAACCGGTCGGTCAGCCGTGGATGGCCCGGCCGGCCGCGGCTGCCGAACGTCGTGGGGAGCGGCTCCGCCTCGGTCAGCCGGGCCCGCTCCTTGAGGTCCTCACCGACGGAGAACGCGCGGTCTCCCGCGCCCGCCAGCACGACCACCCTGATCTCGTCGTCGGCCTCGACGTCGTCCCACACCTCGGCCAGTTCCTCGTGCATCCGCCGGTCCATGGCGTTCAGCACCTCAGGCCGATCCATGGTCACCCGGGCGATGTGGTCTCGCTTGTCGTAGCGCACCCGCTCGAATCGGCGGCCGGCGCCCACGCTCATGCCCGCCTCCGCGCGAAGGCGCGGGCGTTGCCGATCACATCGGCGTCGTGCACGCGCAGCGCCTGTTGCAGCGCGAACTCGGCCAGGTAGCGAGCGAACTCCGCGGGTGATTCCTCGGCGTGATTGAGCATGCGCCGGTTGGTCGGCACGGCTTCGCCGCCGAGCCGGTCCACGGCCCGCGCGATCGCCGCGTCCATCTCCTCCGGTGCGACGACCTCGTCGACCAGCAACCGGGCCTCAGGCTCGCCCGCTTTGATCGCCCGGCCGCCGAGGATCATCTGCCGGGCCAGCCGTGGCCCGGTGAACCGGGTGAGCCGGAGGTTCGCGACCCCCGGGACGATGCCCTCACTGGCGGCGGGAAGGCTGAGGTAGGCGTCCGACGCCGCCAGCACGTGATCGAGAACGAGCAGGAGCTGTGCCCCGCCGCCGATGGCGAAGGCATCGACGGCCCCCACCCACGGCTTGTCGAGATAGGGGGAGTGCCACGAATTCCCCACGAGCACGCCGCGGAGGAGTTTGTGTATATAACCCAGCTCCCGCCGCAGCAGGAAGTCCACCAGCGGGATGTCGCCCGAGCTCAGCTTCTTCAGGTTGATGCCCGCGCAGAACACCCGCCGGCCGGCGTACCGGGGATGGCTCATCGGCCCGCCGCGCAGCAGTCCCACCCGCACGGACGGGTCCAGCAGCGCCAGGTCGACCGCCGTCTCCAGATCGTCGACCTGGCGCTCGTCCTCGGCGTTCAGGCAGTCGTCCCGGCACAGGGTCAGGTGTGCCACCCCGTCTCGGCGCTCCACTCGGACCGATTCCATCTCCGCGATCCCCGACCGGGCGAATCCGGGCAGCAGGCCCAGGGCGCGGGCGGTGGGGCGGAGCATGGCGTCCAGCAGATGCGGAGCGGCGACCGGAGAGCGCAGGATACCGCGGAGGAAGATCGCCTGGTCGATCTCGTACCCCTCCTTGTCCGCCTGTTCCCGGGTGGATTCCGCCGCCATCTGCGTCTCCAGGGGCACCAGCCCCGGATAGCCGGCCGCGGCGGCGGCGAGGAGCTCGTCAATGCGCAGGTACCGGGTTCGGCCGTCGGTGAGGCGGTCATAGATCGCCTCCGCGTGCGCCGCCATGATCTGGCTGCGCCGCGCCCTGAGGACGTCCATCGCCGCGGTGGCGGTCGCGCGCTGCGCCGAGGTCCGTATCGTCGGCGACGGCATGGCGGCAAGCAGGTGGTCCAGCTGCCGGGCGTCCTGCTCCAGGTCGGTCAGGGAGGTCAAGGAGGCCGGGTCGGCGGTCACGGCGTGGCCTCCCTTCTGAGGAAGCGGTCCGCCGCGGCCAGGTGCGCGCCGACGGCCTCCTCGAAGCCGGTCGAGACGGCGTCGAGGATCAGCCGCCGCCGAATCGCGATCTCCGGAGCGGCGAAGGCGCGGCCGGATTCCGCGAGCTCCACGAGCGCCGCGGCGGGGTCCTCGCGCACCTCGTCCAGCAGCCCGAGTGCGAGCCCCCGGTTCGCCTCGATCGGCGTGCCGAGCAGGACCGCCCGCCGGATGGCGGCGCTGCCCGCCTGCTGGGCGAGCCGGTGCACGGCCATGCCCGGCCAGGTGGCGTCGTGCCCCGTCGGGAGCAACAGCCGGGCCTCCGGGGCGGCGATCCGGACGTCGGCGGCGAGGAGAACGTCCAGGGCCGGGCCCGCGCAGTCGCCGGACACCACCGCCGTAGTGAGCCGGCCGAGCCGCTCAAAGCGGCGAACCGCCCGTTCCCACTTGGTCACCAGGCCGACCGTCAGCTCCGCTGCCCAGCCGGCCTGTGGGACGCCCGTGGCATAGACCGTGACCAGGCCGGACCCCTCTGGCTGAACGTCGGCCTCGGCGCGGTCACACAGGGCATCCAGGTCCAGGATCGTGGCGGCCATCAGCGGACGGCCGCCGTCGACACACAGTGTCAGGGCATCGCCCATTCCCCGGCTCACCATTGGATCAACGCCGTTTCGATAGTGGAGCCGGGCCCCATGGTCATCATGACGCCGTAGTCCCCCGGGCGGGTCACGCCTTCCTCGGCGAGCCGCTCGTAGGAGAACAGGAAGGAGCCGCTGGACAGGTTGCCGTAGTCCCGCAGCACTCCGGTGGTGTGCCGCACGTCGTGCCTGGTGAGGCCGAGATTGATGACGATCGCATCGATGACCTTCTTGCCGCCGGAGTGCACCAGCCAATGGCCGATGTCGCCCCGGCGCAGGCCCGTGCCGGACAGCAGGCGGTCGACGACGAGCTCGGCGTGCGCACCCACCACATAGGGGATCTGCGGGTCGAGGAAGAAGCTGAACCGGCCCCCGGCCGAATCCCAGTCATAGCGCATCGCATCGACCGCGTCGGTGATGATGATGCTTTCGAACTTCAGCACACGCGGCCCCTGGGCGGGACCGTCGCCGGCGACCACCGCTAGGGCCGCGGCCCCGTCGCCGAACAGGCTGTTCACCACGGCGGTGCGCATCGTGCCGTCGAGGGCGTACGCGGCGGAGCACGCCTCGCTGCACAGCACCACGCCCAGCTCGCCCGGATGGGCGGCGGACCAGCCCGAGACCACTCCCAGCGCATTCAGGCCGGCGTTACAACCCATGCCGACAATGTCGGCGCGGCTGCAGTGGGGGTCTATGCCGAGCCTGCGGATGATCAGGGCGGACAGTCCGGGGGTGAGGAATCCCGTCGAGGTGACGCAGCACAGGTGGCGCAGGTCGGCGAGGGTCGCCCCCGCCGATTTCAGGCAGGATTCCAAGGCCTCGCAGCCCATTTCGACGGCGACCCGCTTGTGTTTTTCCAGCAGGTCGCCCTGCGATTCCGCCGCCCGGCCCCCGCCGGCGGCCGGCGGCGGGAGTGTGAGATGCCGTCGCTCGATGGCGCTGTTCAGGAAGAGAGACCTCATCTTCGGGTCTTCGACGCCGAGGAGGTCCAGGAGCTCGGCCTGGGTGTAGGAGGTGCCGCTGGTGGCGGTGCCCACCCCCGTGATCGCGGTGATCCCGGTCGACACGGCGGGTGCGGGGCGCTCGGCTACGGCCGTCATCGGTACATCCACCCCCATGTCCTGAGCTTGCTTCTGAGTACCTGCTTGACCTGTGACGCGGGCATGGATCTCACCCTTCGCGGCAGTAGCGGATGTTATTTCCATTCATGGAATTCCGGCGGTCATCGTCAATAGGCCGGACTTGACAGCTGGAACGCCCGGAGTGGATTCTCGGGCACCATGGCCACCGAATCATTTTCAAAAGGCAAATTGGGCATGGAAACGCTGCACAATTCACTCACCGATCCCTCGATCGCGTCCATGAACTTGCTGAACGAGATCGCCGATAAGTATCCCCAAGCCATTTCGATGGCCGCCGGACGACCGTACGAAGAATTCTTCGACGTCAAACTGATACATGAATACCTGGACGCCTTCTGCGACCATTTGCGGCGGGATCGGGGGATGGACGACGCCGGCGTCACCCGCACCCTCTTCCAGTACGGCACGACCAAGGGAGTGATCGGCGATCTCATCGCCCGCCACCTCTCCGAAGACGAGGACATCCACATCGACCCGGCGTCCGTGGTGGTCACGGTGGGTTTCCAGGAGGGGATCTTCCTGGTGCTGCGAGCGCTCCGGGCAAGCGAGCGTGACGTGCTGCTGGCGCCCGCCCCCACCTACGTCGGCCTCAGCGGCGCGGCACTGCTCGCCGAGATGCCGGTGTGGCCCGTGCGGTCGACGGAGCACGGCATAGACACCGACCACCTCCTCGAACAGGTGAAGGTCGCCAGGGAGCAGGGGCTGCGCGTCCGGGGCTGTTACCTGACGCCGAACTTCGCCAACCCCACGGGCGTCAGCCTGGATCTGGCCACCCGGCACCGGCTGCTGGAGATCGCCGAGGCGACCGGCCTGTTGCTGTTGGAGGACAACGCCTACGGGCTGTTCGGGGAGGAGCGGCTCCCGGCGCTCAAGGCTCTGGATCGGGCCAACCGCGTCGTGTACCTCGGCTCCTTCGCCAAGTCCGGCATGCCCGGCGCCCGCGTCGGATACGTCGTCGCGGACCAGCCGCTGACCTCGAGCGGTTCCGACGTCGGCGGATTCGCCGACGCGCTGTCCAAGCTCAAGGGCATGCTCACCGTCAACACCTCCCCCATCGCCCAAGCCGTGATCGGAGGGAAGCTGCTGCTGCACGACCACAGCCTCGCCCGGGCCAACGCCAGGGAGGCCGCCGTCTACCGGCGCAACCTCGGCCACACGCTTGACGCGCTCACCCGCCGGCTCGGCGACTGCCCCGGGGTCAGCTGGAACTCCCCCACCGGCGGGTTCTTCATCACCGTCACGGTGCCGTTCGCCGTCGACGACGCACTGCTCGAACACGCGGCCAGAGACTTCGGCGTCCTGTTCACGCCGATGCATCACTTCTACGGCGGCCTCGACTCGGCTGCCGGCGGGATCAATCAGCTGCGGCTGTCGATCAGCCTGCTCACCCCGGAGCTGATCGAGGAGGGCGTGGCACGGCTCGCCGCGCTCGTCAGGTCGCGGCTGACGGCCCCCAGGTGACCGGGAGCCGCTTCGCCCCGTGGGTGATCGCCTTGCGGAACACGATGTCTTCCGCGGGCACGGCCAGCCGCAGGTCCGGGAAGCGCCGCCAGAGCGCCTGGTAGGCCAGTCGCAGCACCACCCGCGAGATCGACGAGCCCAGGCAGTGGTGCACGCCGTGCCCGAAGCCGACATGCCCGGCGATCTGCCTCCTGAGATCAAGGACGTCAGGGTCCGGGATAAGGGCCTCGTCGCGGTTGGCCATGGGCAGCGAGCAGACGACGATCTCACCAGCCTTGATCGTCTGACCGTCCACGACCACGTCGTTCAGCGCCATCCGCGGCGTCGGCTGGAAGGTGATCGACAGGTAGCGCGTCAGCTCGTCGACCGCCCGGTCCGTGACGGCCCGATCCTCGAAGATGACCGGAATCTGCTCGGGGTGCTCCAGCAGCGCCAGCACCCCGAGTCCGAGCATCCCCGAGATGTTGTCCAGGCCGGCGAGCAGCACCACGGTGATCATGCCACGCAGCTCGTCGTCGGTGACGTCATCGCCGTGCTCCTGCACCAGCATGCCGATGAAGCCGTCGTCGGGCTGCTTGCGCTGAAGCCCGATCAGATGGTCGAGATAGCCGTTGAACGCCATGCTGTCGGCCGCGCGCCGTTTGCTGCCGCGGCTCATGTCGAGGTGCAGGCCGCAGCGGCGGAGGAACTCGGCGCGGTCGTCGCGCGGCACCCCGATCAGCTCGCAGAGCGTCGCGCCGCCAACCGGCTCGGCGTACATGCTCTGCAGGTCGGCGGGCGGCCCGGCATCTTCGATGAGGTTCAGGTGATCCTCGATGATCTCGCTGATCACCGGTTCCAGCCGCCGGATCCGGCGGAGCGTGAACTCCGGCGTCAGCATCCGCCGCAGCCGCGTGTGCTCGGGCGGGTCGAGGTTCATCAGGTGCCCGACGAGCTCCTTGACCGGGGTCACGCCGGTGCCGTCGATGGGCTCGCCGGCGGTCAGGCGGCGGCGGGTGCTGAAGTTCTCGTAGTCCCCGAGGATCCGCCGCACCACGTCGTACCCGGTGGCCAGCCAGATGTAGGCCGTCCCGTCCACGTCCAGCGAGCCGAGGGCATGGCCGTTGATCTTCAACAGCGCTCCCCTCTTCCGTAGCGCCCGCAAGCTATCCGTCGGTTCCAGGTGCTTCCTGGTGATGATGAAGTCCGGCTCCGGGGTCACCACCTGTGTCGCCTCATCGACCACAAAGCCTGGCGTCACATCCGTCATCACAGCTCCTTCACAGAGGTTCTCGGGCAACTTTCCGTACGCGTCCGCCCATTGCGGACGGCGCCGTTCACCAGGTCAACGGCAGTTCCAGCAGCGTGAAGACGTTCGAGCTCGGCGGGCGGAACCTGATCTCCTCCGCCGGCACGGCCGTCCGCAGGGAGGGGAAGCGCCTCACCAGCGTCGTGAAGGCGATCCGCAACTCCATCCGCGCCAGCGGCGCGCCGAGGCAGTGATGGATGCCGTGGCCGAAGGCCACGTGCCGGGATTCCTTCCGCGTGATGTCGAACCCGTCCCGGGCCGCGTCCGCCCGGTTGGCGGCCAGCAGTGAGCAGAACACCGCCTCACCCTTCTTGATCACCTGACCGCCGATCTCGACGTCCTCGGTGGCCGTCCGCGGGTCGAGCCCCTCGAAGACGGACAGATACCGGACGATTTCCTCAACCGCCTGCTCGCCCAGCTCGGGCCTCTCCCGCAGCAGGACGAACTGCTCGGGATGCTCCAGGAGGAGCAGCGTCCCCGCCGCCAGGCAACTCTCGGTCTGCTCGACGCTGGAGTTCATGACCACCGCGCAGAGTCCGGCGAGCTCCTCGTCGGAGATGTCCGCGCCGTGATCCCGTGCCACCACCCCCAGCATCCCCTCCCCCGGGTCGCGGCGGAGCCGGGCCGCCAGCTCCCGCATGTAGGCCAGGTACGCGTGCCCGTTGAGCACCCGCCGCCGCTTGCCTCCCCGGTGTGCGGTGAGCCGGATCAGCTCGCCGCGATCGTCGAGGGGTATGCCGAGGAACTCGCAGGCGACGCGGGAGGCCAGGGGCCCCGCCACCTCCCTGAGGAACTCGACCGGCGGACCCGTGCCCGCCATCGTGTCCAGATGGTCGTCGACGATCGCCTGAACCCGCGGCTCCAGCGCCTGCATCCGGCGGACGCTGTAGGCGGGCGCCACCATCCGCCGCAGCCGCGTGTGCTCCGGCGGGTCGAGCTGCAGGAGATTGCCCGGCAGGGCCATCTCCTGGTGGTTGAAATGGGTGCCGATCACCCGCTTGTCGAACTTCTCCGACCCCAGGACCTCGCGCACCACCTCATAACCCAGCGCGAACCAGTGGACCGCCGACCCGTCCTCGAGAGGGATCCGGACCAGCGGACCCCTCTCGCACAACAGCTTCAGCTCGGCGGCCAGATCAAGTCGGTCTCTCAGATGCAGGACTCTGTGCTCCGGCGCGACCATGGGTGCCATGCTTTCCGGGGGGTTCCCCACTCTCAAGGTGTCCAACCGGCGATGACGCGCACTTGGACCGCAGGTCGCGGTGCCGCGCCACGCCGCGGCCGACTCAGGCCCGGGCGTCCGGCGAACGCCCGTCCATCTGCGCGACGAGGCTCTTGGGCCGCATGTCGGTCCAGTGCTCCTCGACGTACTGCAGGCACTCCTGCCTGCCGGCCTCGCCGTACACCGCCGTCCACCCCTGGGGGATCTCGGCGAAGACCGGCCACAGGGAGTGCTGCCCCTCATCGTTGACCAGCACGAAGAAGGTGCCGTCCACGTCATCGAACGGGTTGGTCATGGTGCTCTCCTCATCTCTCGATCTTCTGGGCGACGACGCGGCCGATCTCGGCGAGCGACGCCGGCTCCAGCATGGTGTAGTGGTCGGCGGCGACGCGGTGCGTCTCGACCGCGCCCCCCACCAGGGGTTTCCAGGCCTCCTCGGCCGATCCGGCGGGCCGGCCGGCAGTGGCCGCGAACAGCAGCAGATCCCCGCGCGACGCACGCGGCCGGTAGCTTTGCGAGATCTCTCCCATGTTGCCCATCACCCGGCGCAGCCGCGCCCGCACCTCGGCGCCGAGGGCCGCGCCCAGGTGCTCCGCGAGGGCGTGCGCGTCATCGCCGGCCGGACGGTCGCCCGGCGGGGAATCAAGACCGCCCAGCGGCGACTGACCCACGGATACGGGATAGGCGTCGAGCAGCGCGAGCAGGCTCACCTCCGCCCCCTCTTCCTCCAGGCGGGTCGCCATCGCCTGGGCGACCTTGCCGCCGAAGGACCAGCCGAGCAGCTGGTAGGGTCCGGACGGCTGGACGCCGCGGATCAGCTCGACGTAGTCGGCCGCCATCTCCTCGACGCTGCGCGGCAACGGCTCCTCTCGCGCGATGCCGCGCGCCTGGATGCCGTAGACGGGCAGGTTCGCCGGCAGATGCCTGAGGAGCGGGGTGTACGCCCAGCTCAAGCCGATGCTGGGGTGCACGCAGAACAAGGGGCGCCGGCCGTTCCCGGCTCCCTCACCCGCGCCGCCCGCACGCAAGGGCAGGAGCATCTCCAGGTCCTGCGTCCGGGAGCTCGCGGCGGCGGTCCAGCGCCTGGCCGATTGCGGATCGGCCGCGCCCGACACGGCGGGCCGTTCCGATCCGGGCACGTCGACCTGGGACAAGCGGACCTCCGGTGCGGCGCCGACCTGTTCAAGCAGGGCGACGAGCCGCTGGGTGAGCGCCTCGGCGGTGGCCCGGTCGAAGCGATCCTCCGCGTAGACGAGGGAGCCCACCAGGCCGTCCGCGTCCCCCTCGTCGGTCCGGCAGTCGAGGAGCTTGAGCCAGAGATCGAGCTCCATCGCCTCCTCGGGCATCGGCATCAGCGACGTCCGCAGCCCCGGCAGTGCCCAGGAGTCCTCCGGCCGGACGTCGTCCTCGTCGAGCTGCAGCGCCACCTGGAAGATCGGGTGCCGAGTGATCGACGGGACCGGCACCATGAGCTCGGCGAGCCGTTCGAACGGCAGGTCCTGATGGCGATGGGCATCCTCACTCACGTCCCGCGCCCGGCCGAGGAGCTCGGTGAAGGCGGGATCCCCCGACAGGTCGACGGGCAGGGCGAGCCACCGCGAGAACGGCCCGACCATGGGCACCAGGCCGGTCTGTTCCTCATCGCGCGGCAACCGGGTGCCGATCGTGACCGACTTTCTTCCGCCCAGGCGCGACAGCAGCATCGCCAGGGCGGCGTGGACCGCGGCGAACATGGTCGCGCCGGCCGACCGCGCCGCCTGCAGCAGCCGGGCATGGGAGTCGGCGGGCAACCGCAGCGGCACCGAGCCGGCCCGGCGTGAGGGCAGCATGGGCCGAGCCCGTCCGGCCAGCGGCGAGCTCGTGTCCGCCGGATCGGCGTCACCGTCGGCGAGTTTGTCCCGCCAGAACTCGATCTGGTCCCAGATCAGGCTGTCCCGCTCGTCCGCTCCGGCGAGCAGTTCCCGCTCCCAGAGCGCGTAGTCGGCGAACTGCAGAGCCAGCGGGGCCCGTTCCGGGATCCGCCCTTCCCGGCGTGCGCCGTACGCCGCGGCCAGGTCGCGGACGAGGACGTCCACCGACTCCTCGTCGGCGGCGATCCGGTGTGCCACCACCAGCAGGACCTGCTCCCGGTCGGTGAGCGAGAACAGGTGCGCGCGCCAGGGCACCTCGCCGGTCAGGTCGAAGTGGCGGCCGACGCGATCCGCCAGCAGTCCGGGCAGCTCGTCTTCGGTGGCGGGGCAGATCTCCAGCGGCGGGCGGCCGGTCTCGGCGTCCAGGATCTCCTGACGCACGTCCCGCCGCGAGCCGGGGAACCGGGTCCGGAGGATCTCATGTCGCCCGCCGACATCGCCCAGCGCGCCCGCGAGGGCATCGCGGTCGAGCCGGCCCCGCAACCGCAGGGCGACGCGCACGTGCAGCCCCTCGGCCTCATCGCCGATCCGGGAGAGCAGCCACATGCGGCGCTGCCGCGCCGTGACCGGCAGCGGGCCATCCGGGTCCAGGTCCGCGCGCCGGCCCGGCCCGAGCACCGGACGCGACTTGGCGGCCATCGCCCGCGCGAGACCGGCCGGTGTCGGCGTCGAGAACAGCTGCCGGATCGGCAGCTCGGCGCCGAGCTCCTCCCGGATCCGCGCGACCAGGCGCATGGCGAGGGTGGAGGTGCCGCCCAGCTCCAGGAAGTTGTCCGTGACGCCGATGTCCGCCACGCCGAGGGTGTCGCCGAACAGCGCGCACAGCCGCTCCTCGACCTCGCCGACGGGGTCCCGCCCGGCGGCCCGCTCGCCGGGGCCCGGGGCCGGCAGCGCCCGCCGGTCGACCTTGCCGTGCGCGGTGACCGGCCAGGCCGCGACGACGACGATCGCCGACGGGACCAGGTAAGCGGGAAGACGCTCCGCGAGCCTGCCCCGGATCTCCTCGACGGGCACCTCGCCTCCGGCTGGCACGACGTACCCGACCAGGCGGCGCTCACCGAGGTCATCCCGGGCGAGTACGAGCGCCTCGGCGACCGAGGGCTCGGCGGTGAGGGCGGCCTCGAT
The DNA here is from genome assembly GCF_052245935.1 of Nonomuraea sp. 3N208. NCBI lineage: Bacteria > Bacillati > Actinomycetota > Actinomycetes > Streptosporangiales > Streptosporangiaceae > Nonomuraea > Nonomuraea sp. 3N208. The sequence goes on from NZ_JBQQBR010000020.1 coordinate 23,471, forward strand.
CTCCTCGGGCTCCACCCGGTAGCCACGGATCTTCAGCTGGTTGTCGGCGCGGCCGGCGAAGACCAGCTCGCCACCGGCCGTCACCCTGGCCAGATCCCCGGTCCGGTACATCCGCTCACCCGCGGACGCGGCGGGAAGCGAGGCGGGCACCGCCACGAAGCGCTCGGCGCTGGCGGCCGCGCGGCCGAGGTAGCCGCAGGCGAGCCCGGCTCCGGCCAGGTAGAGCTCACCGGTGAAGCCCGGCGGCACCGGCCGCAGGAACGCGTCCAGGACATAGGCCCGGCGGCCCTGGAGCGGACGCCCGATTGGCAGCGTGCCGCCCACCGGTTCGCCCGGTTCGATCACGTGCCAGGTGGCGCAGAGCGTCGTCTCCGTCGGACCGTACAGGTGCCGGAGCCGGACCTCGGGGCAGGCGCGCCGCAGCTGGGCGACCGCGCCAGGCGGCACCACGTCCCCGCCGGTCAGCAGCTCACGCAGGCCCGTGAAGCACTCCGGCGTGGTCTCGGCGAGCACCCGGAAAACCCCGGCGGTGAGGTGCGCGGCGGTCACGCCCTCGGCCACCGCGGCGCGCAGCCGCGCGGCGTCCACCGGGCCCGGCTCCGCGATCACCACCTGGGCGCCGGCGACCAGCGGTACCCAGGTCTCGTACAGCGAGGCGTCGAAGGCGTGCGAGGCGTGCATGAGCACCTGGTCGCCCGGGCCCAGCGACCAGCCCGGATCCGCGGCCAGGGCGGCCACGGCGCCGTGCGGGACCGCCACGCCCTTCGGGGTGCCGGTCGATCCCGACGTGTACATGACGTAGGCCAGATCGTCCGGCCCGACCCCTACCGTCACCGGCTCGGAGGCCGCGACCGCCGCCCGCACCTGCGGGGTGTCCATGGTCAGGGCGTCACTCCCGGGCGGCAGGACATTGCGGGCGTCCCGGGTGCCGATCACCAGTGAGGCCCCGGAATCCCGCAGCAGCAGGGCGATTCGATCCGCGGGATAGCCCACGTCGATCGGGACGAAGGCCGCCCCGGCCCGCCACACGCCCAGGAACGTCACGAGCAGGTCCGCACTCCGCTCCATCACCACGCCGATCCGGTCACCGCGGGTCACCTCCAGCCCGGCCAGGTAGCCGGCCAGCCGGCCGGACTCCTGCTCCAGCTCCGCGTAGGTCAGCCGGCGATCCCCGTCGCGCACCGCGATCTCGTCGGGCTGGATCTCCGCCCGCCTTCGGATCCGCTCGGGGACCGTCCCGCCGCGCGACAGGTGACCGGCCGTGTCCAGGCGGGCCAGCGGTGCCGACGGATCGGCGGCCATTCGTTCCAGCATGGCGACGAATCGGTCGAGCAGCGAGATCGCCGTACCGCGATCGATCACCCCGGTCTGGTATTCCAGCCGTACGAGCATCGGCTCCCCCGGCGCCGCCACCAGCGTCAGCGGATAGTGAGAGGTGTTCCGGCCGGTGGCGGAGGGGCGGAAGACGACATCGCCGCGCCGATCCGGGCCCGGGTCCGGATCCGGGCCGTCGTGCGGGAAGTTCTCGAAGACCACGAGCGTGTCGAAGTCCGCGCCCGGGCCGACGACCCGCTGCACCTCCGCGAGTCCCAGATGCTGATGGTCCATCAGCGCCGTCTGCCGTCCCTGCAGGCTCTTGAGCAGCTCCGCGATGGGGGTGGCGCCGCGCAGCCGGACCCGCACCGGCACCGTGCCCAGCAGCATGCCGACCATCTGCTCCACCCCGGGCAACTCCGCCGGGCGCCCGGAGGTGGTCGCGCCGAACACCACGTCGGTACGGCCGGCGAGTTGCGCCAGCAACATCGCCCAGGCGCCCTGGACGACGGTGTTCACGGTCACCTCAAGGCCGCGTGCCAGCGCGGACAGCGAACCGGTGAGCTCGCCGGACACATGGGTGACGACGGTGTCGCTGCGCGGAACACGGATGCGATCCACCGGCGCCACCAGCGTCGGCTCATCGGCACCGGCGAACTCCTCCGCCCAAGCGGCCCGGGCCGCGTTCTTGTCCTGCCGGGAGAGCCAGTCAAGATAGTCCCGGTAGGAGGCGGCCGGCGGCAATCCGGAGGCGTCCCCTCCGGCCCGGTAGATCATGGCCATCTCGCCGAAGATGATCGGCATCGACCACCCGTCGAGCAGCACGTGATGGTTGGTGATGACCAGCCGATGCCGCTCGGGACCGAAGCGGATCAGCGCCAGCCGCAGCAGCGGGGCGACGGTCAGATCGAGCCGCCGGTCCAGCTCCTCGCGGGCGATCCGGTCAGCGGCCCGCTCGGGCTCGTCCTCTCCCACCACATCGCTCTCGCGCCAGGGAATCTTGACCTCGCGCGCCACGACCTGGACGAGTTGCGCTCCGCTGACGTAGCGGAAGCAGGCTCGCAGGGCGGGGTGCCGGGCGACCAGGGCCTGCCACGTTTCACGCAGCCGCTCCGCGTCCAGCGGACCGTCGATCTCCAAGGCCGTCTGCACGGTGTAGACATCGGCGCCCTCGTCCGGTGCGCCGAGGGCCGCATGGAACAGCATGCCCTCCTGCAGCGGCGACAACGGCCAGACGTCCTCGATTCTGCTCATCGCTGTGCTCCCTCGTCAGGTGCGTCGTCATGGTTGGGCCCCGCGCCCGGTGCGTCGTCATGGTTGGGCCCCGCGCCCAGTGCGGCCTCGAGCTCGGCCAGCTGGTCCCCGGTGAGATCCACGAGCGGGGCGCCAGACGGCACGGCCGCCGCGCCGGCATCGGGTGCGGGAGGCGGTGGGGCCGCGTCGATCAGCGCGGCGAGCCTCCTTGGAGTCTTCTCCTCGAACACCTGCCGAGGGCTGATCGTCAACCCCGAGCGGCGTGCCCGGGCGGCCAGCCGCATCGAGATGATCGAATCGCCGCCGAGGTCGAAGAAGTTGTCGTCCGCACCGACCCGATCGACCCCGAGCGCCTCCGCGAACAGGTCACACAGCGCCCGCTCGGTCTCGGTGACCGGCGCGCCCGTCGCTCGCTCCGCGTCCTCGCCTCCGGCGGCGAACTCCGGCTCCGGGAGAGCCTTGCGGTCCACCTTGCCGTTGGGGGTCAGGGGAAGGGCTTCGAGCACCATGATCACGGCCGGCACCATGTGCCCGGGCAGCCGGGCGGCGAGGTGCTCGCGCACCTCATCGACGGTGATACCGCCGGGAGCCGGGACCACGTAGCCCACCAGCCGCCCCCGCCACATCACCACGGCCGCCTGGGCAGCGTGGGGGTGCGCGGTCATGGCGGCCTCGATCTCCCCCGGCTCCACCCGGAACCCGCGGACCTTGACCTGCTCATCGGCCCGGCCCACGAAGACCAGCTCACCGCCGGGAGTCCAGTACGCCAGGTCGCCCGTGCGGTATCTGCGCTGCCCGTCCGCGGCCGCCACGAACCGGGCGCTGGTCAGCCCCGGGCGGTTCAGATATCCGCGCGCCAGCCCCGCGCCGGCCACGTACAGCTCCCCGGTCACGCCGGGCGGCAGCGGCCGCAGGAACTGATCGAGCACCTCGCACCGGCCACCGGCGATGGGCGTGCCGATCGGCACCTCCGCCCCCGGCGGGAGCGGCCTGCTCATTGTCGAGCAGACGGTCGCCTCGCTCGGCCCGTAGGCGTTGACCATGCGATGCCGCGGGGAGAAGCGCTCCACTAGATCGGGCCCGCACGCCTCGCCGGCCACCACGATCGTCTCCACCGCATCGGGCAACTCCTCCACCACGGTGGCCAGCACGCTCGGTGGCACGGTGACGTGCGTTATCCCCCATCGGAGGAGGGTCTCGGCGAGTCCGGTCTTGGGCGGCAACTCGTACCCGGGCAGCGCTACGACCGTGCCACCCGACAGCAGCGCCATCAGCAGCTCCGACATGACCGCGTCGAAGCCCAGCGCCGCCATCAGCAGCACGCGCGACGATGGAGTCACCCCGAAGCGGTCGATCTGCGCCGTCGCGAGATTCCCCAGGCCGGCGTGCGAGACCACGACGCCCTTCGGCAGCCCCGTCGAACCCGAGGTGTAGACCACGTAGGCGGCGTGCTCCGGCGTCACCGCCGGTAGCTGCACCTCGCTGGTGAGGCCGTCCGCGACGCCCGCGTCGACGACCACCGTGTCGACGCCGGCGGGCACCCGGAACCGGGTCGCGGTGGAGCACACCACCACCGTGGGCGCCGAGTCGGACATCATCCAGTCGAGCCGTTCGGGCGGGTAGCTCGGCTCCACCAGCACCGCCGCGCTGCCCGCCAGCGACACGCCCAGCACCGCCGTGACCCAGGCGGCGCCGCGTTCCACCAGCACGCCGACTCGCCGCTCCGGCCCGGCGCCGCGCCGGACGAGATGCCCGGCCAGGCCGGTCGCCCGGGCCAAGAGCTCGGCGTAGGTCAGCTCTCCGTCGCCGTCGACCACCGCGATGGCCTCCGGCCGCTCCATCGCGATCCGCCGGATCAGCTCACCCAGCGGGGCCTCGCCCGCGGCCCGCGGGCCGCCCGAGGTCCAGGCGGGATCCACGCCCGGCCCGTCCAGGCCGATCCGGCTCACCGCGCCGGCCGGATCGGCGGTCATCTGCTCCAAGACCCGCACCAGCGCCGTCATGACCAGCTCGGCACGCTCCCGGCCGAACGCGTCCGGGCGGTAGATCAGGTCGCCGACCACCCGCCCGTCGTCGAAGGCGGCCACCAGCGTCAGCGGGTAATGCCCGGCGTCCTCCGGCACGCCGGCCGGCCGCATCGTCAGACCGTCCGGTTCGGGAGAGTCCAGCGGCGGGCGGGGATAGTTCTCATACACCACGGTGCTGTCGAAGCTCGCGCCGGGACCCGCGGTCCGCTGGATCTCGGCGAGCCCGAGATGCTGGTGCGGCATGAGCGCGATCTGCCGCTCCCGCACCTCCGTCAGCAGCCGCGCGACCGTGGTCGTGCCACGCAGCCTGACCCGCACCGGCACCATGTTGATGAACAGGCCCACCATGCGTTCCACTGCCGGCAACTCCGCCGGGCGGCCGGCGGTCGTCATCCCGAACACCACGTCGGTGCGCCGGGTCAGCCGAGCCAGCACCAGCGCCCACGCCGCCTGCAGGACGGTGTTCATGGTGACGCCCTGAGCCTGCGCGAGGCGGCTCATGGCGCCGGACAGCTCCCCGGTCAGCTCGTAGCGCAGCCGCTCGGGGCGCGCCGCGACCGTCGCCGTCTCGCCGGCCGAGACGCGGGTCGGCTCGTCCAGATCCCCGAGCTCGTCCCGCCACGCGGCCCTGGCCGCCTCGACGTCCTGGCGCTCCAGCCACTCCAGGTACGTCCGGTAGGACGCCGCCGGCCGCGCCGTACCCGGATCGTCGTAGGCCGCCTTGACCTCGCCGAAGAGCACGGGCAGCGACCATCCGTCCGCGATGATGTGGTGGCTGGTGACCACCAGGCGGTGCCACCGTTCGGCCAGGCGGATCAGCAGCACCCGCAGCAGCGGCGCGTTGCCGAGATCGAGCCGTTCCGTCAGCTCCTCGGCCGCCGCCAGCTCCGCCTCGGCGAGGCTGCCCGCGTCCACGGTGCGCCAGGGCAGCTCAACGCGGTCGGCCACCACCTGCACCGCCGTACCGGAGCCGAGCTGATGGAAGCTCGCCCGCAGCGCGTCGTGCCGGGCCAGGACGCTCTCCCAGGCCGCCCGCAGCCGGGCGGCGTCCAGCGGGCCGGTCAGGTCCAGCACCCGCTGGCTCTCGTAGACGTCGCGTCCGCTCGCGTCGTAGGCAGCGTGAAAGAGCAGGCCCTCCTGCAGCGGCGAGAGCGGCCAGATGTCCGCGAGGGCAGGCCCGCTCACCTCGTCCACCTCGGCCTGCTCCAGCTCGACCAGTGTGAAGTCGGATGGGGTGTGCCCGCCGGCGCCCGGGGCGACCGCGTGGGCGGCGATGCCGGACAGCAGGCTCAGCCACGCCTGCCCCAGGGCCCGCGCCTCGGCCTCCTCCAAAATGTCGCCTGCCCAGGTCAACGTGAGGTGCATGGTGGGTCCGTCCACGCCATCCCGTACGGCCGCGCCGACGTCCAGGACATGCCGGAGGGGCATGTCCTGGTGGGCGTTGCCGCCGATCGCGTCCACCGGCTGCCACATTCCGGCCTTCGCCGCCGCGGATCGTCCCATGTAGTTGAACGCGACCCGTGGCCTCGGCAGGGCGGCCAGCACCGGGGCGGTCTCGGGGTTCAGGTGACGTAGCAGCCCGAATCCCAGTCCGTCTCCGGGGAACGCCCGGACCTGCTCCTTGACCGTCTTCAGCAGCTGCCCGGCCGCCGCGCCCCCGGCCTGTGCCTGGCCGTAATCGAGGCCGGTGGCATCCAGCCGGACCGGATGCACGCTGGTGAACCAGCCCACGGTCCTGGTCAGGTCCGCCTCGTCGGCGGGCCGGCGGCCGTGCCCCTCCACCTCCACCGTGACCGCGGCGCCCCGCACCATGGCCACCGCGCCGGCGAAAGCGGCGAGCAGCACCTCGTGGACGCCGCAGTGGAAGGCCGCCGTCGCGGTGTCGACGAGACTCACCGCCTCCGGTCCCGAGACGGTCCACGAGTGGCGCCGCGCGGTGGCGGCCGTGTCGCGGCCGGGCTCCGGCGCCCTCCGGCCAAGCGGCGAGTCCGTGTCCGCCAGGATCGACCGCCACGCCTCCAGCTCGCCGGCCCGTTCGGTCGCCTGGTCGGTCAGCAGCCGGGCCCACCGGCGGAACGACGTCGGCACGGGCGCCAGGTCCGGCGCCCGCCCGGCCTGCCGGGACTCACACGCGGCACGCAGGTCGGGCAGCAGAATCTGCCACGAGACTCCGTCGACGGCCAGGTGATGCACCGCGATGGCCAGCCGCGTTTCCCGCCCCGCCGCACCCACGGTCCAGACGAGCTGAGCCATGACCCCGGCCGCCGGGTCCAGTCGGCCGGTGGCCTCATGGGCCTGCCGGCGCGCATGGGCGTCGAGGTCGTCGCCCGTCACGGCGGCGTCCACCTCGATCCGCTCGATCTGCGTCGAGGCGGCCACCGCCTCCACGGGCGCGGCCACCAGCCGCCCGTCCGGCTCCACCCGCGACCGCAACATGTCATGCCGGTCCAGGACCGCCTGCCAGCCGTCGGTGAGCACGTCCTGCGTCAACTCGGCCGGCACCCGCACGACCGCCCATTGGGCGAGCTCGCCGTGGAGCACCGACTCCTTGTCGAGCTCCATCAGATCCAGCATCACCGGGGTCCACGCGATCTCGCCGGCGCCGTCCTCGACGGCGCCGGCCCCCTCGTCCGCCCGCCGCGCCGCGGCCGCGATCCCGGCGGGCGTCGCGTGCTCGAAGACATCCTCCACCCGCAGGAGCAGGCCGGCGCGGCGGGCGCGGGCGGTGAGCTGCATCGAGGTGATCGAGTCGCCGCCCAGCGTGAAGAAGCTGTCCTCGGCTCCCACCGCCGCGGGCAGGCCCAGGACCTCGGCGAACAGCTCGCAGAGCACCCGCTCGGTCTCGTTGCCGTACGCGCGTCCCGGCAGGTCTCCGGTGGCCTGCGCGGCGAAGCGGGGGGCGGGCAGCGCGGCGCGGTCCACCTTGCCGTTGACCGTCAGCGGCAGGGTGTCCAGGACGACCACCGCCGCCGGCACCATGTACTCCGGCAGCTCCCTCCTCGCATGCTCGAGGAGCGCCGTTGTGATCGGGGAGTCCTCCTGGTCACGCGGCAGGACGTAGGCGATCAGCCGGCCGTCGTCGGCCACCACCACCGCCGTGCGCACGGCCGGGTGGGCGGCCAGCACCGCCTCCACCTCACCGGGTTCCACCCGATAGCCACGGATCTTCACCTGTGCGTCGGCCCTGCCCGCGAAGATCAGCTCCCCGCCGCGCGTCCATTTCGCCAGGTCACCGGTGCGGTACAGCCGCTGGCCGCCGGGGGCCGCGACGAACCGCTCGGCGGTCAGCCCGGGGCGGCCCAGGTAGCCATGGGCCACGCCGACGCCTCCGAGGTACAACTCCCCGATCATGCCCGGCGGCACCGGGTTGAGGAACGGGTCCAGCACCACGGCTCGCCGGCCGGCGAGCGGCCTGCCGATCGGCAGCACGGAGCCGGTCTCCGCATCCGGCTCGATCACCTGCCAGGTGGCACAGAGCGTGGTCTCCGTCGGCCCGTACATGTGCCGCACGCGTACGGCGGGGCATGTCAGCCGGACCCGCTCGACCGCCTCGAGCGGCACCACGTCCCCGCCGGTCAGGACCTCGCGAAGGCCGGCGAAGCAGTCCGGGGCGGCGTCGGCCAGCACGCGGAACGCACCGGCGGTCAGGTGCACGGCTGTGGCGCCTTGGACGACCGCGTCACGCACCCGCCCCGCGTCCACCACGCCCGGTCCGGCGATCAGGATGCGGGCTGCGGCCGCGAGCGGCACCCAGATCTCGTACAGGGAGATGTCGAAGGAGTGCGAAGCGTGCGCCAGCACGGTGTCGCCCGGCCCCACGTGCCAGCCCGGCTCGCCCACCAGCGCGGCCACGGCGCCGTGCGAAACGCCGACGCCCTTCGGCGTTCCCGTCGACCCCGAGGTGTACATCACGTAGGCGAGGTCGTCGCCACCGCATGGCACCGACAGCGGATCGGCCTGCGCGACGGCCGCCCGTACCGCGGGGTCGTCCACGACGATCGGGTCCCGGTCCCGCACCAGGTCCCGGGTCTGCCCGGAACAGAGCACCACCGCCGGGCGGGAGTCCCGGATCATGAACTCGATGCGTGCGGCGGGATACTCCGGGTCGATCGGTACGAACACGGCGCCCGCCCGCCACACGCCCAGCCACGCGACGACGAGATCCGCCGAGCGCCCGAGCGCCACCGCGACCCGATCGCCCCGGCGCACTCCCCGGCCCGCCAGATACGCCGCCAGCCGGCCGGCGGACTCATCGAGCTCGGCGTAGGAGAGGCTGCGCCCGTCCGCCGTCACCGCCACGGCGTCGGGATGCCGCTCGGCCTGCCGGTGGAGCAGCACGGGGACCGGCGGGAGCGTCGCCGTGGCGGCCGCCGTGGTGCCGAGGTCCGCTCCGCCGGCGAGCATGCCGATGCGCCCCACCGGGACGGCCGGATCCGCCAGTATCCGCTCCAGCACCCCGATCAGCTGACGGATGATCTCGGCGGCCTCGTCGCGGGTGAACAGGTCGGGCCGGTAGGTCGTGCGGAGGCCGAGGCGGTCGCCGGGAGCGACGCCGAGGGTCAGCGGAAAGCTCGTCCCGGCCCGCGTGGCCATGCCGCTGATCGTGACGCCGCCGAAGGAGGGCGCGTTGCGCGGGTAGTTCTCCACCATCAAGACGGTGTCGAACGTCGCGCCGGGACCCGACGCCTTCTGAATCTCCGACAGGCCGGCATGCTGGTGCGCCATCAACGCCGCCTGTCGCTCCTGCAGCTCTGCCAGCAGCGTGACGAACGGCGTCGCACCATGGAGCCGTACCCGCACCGGAACGGTGTTGAGGAACATCCCCACCACGCGCTCGGCGTCCGGCAGCTCTGCCGGGCGACCCGACACCGCGGCGCCGAACACCACGTCGCGCCGGCCCGTGAGCCGCGCCAGGACCAGGGCCCACGCGGCCTGCATGACGGTGTTGAGCGTCACCTCGTGGCGGCGGGCGAATTCCCGCAACGCCTGCGTCGTCTCCGGCGCCAGGAACTCTTCGTAGCGCTCGGACGGCCCCGGGGCCTTCGGCGCCGCGGGTGCGACCAGGGTCGGCTCGTCCAGCCCGGCGAGCTCGGCCCGCCACGCCTCCTGCGCGGCCGCCGCGTCCTGCCTGCTCAGCCAGGCGAGATAGGTGCCGAAGGAGACCGGTGCCGGCAGGGCCTGGTCGCCCGCGTAGGCCGTGGCCGCCTCACCCAGCACGATCGGCGTCGACCAGCCGTCCAGCAGAGCGTGATGGGAGGTCAGCACCAGCCGGTGCCGATCGTCACCCAGCCGAATCAGCAGGAGCCGCAGCAGCGGAGCCGTGGCGACGTCGAGCCGATCGTGACGATCCGCCGCGAGGAGCCGGTCCATCTCGGCCTGCGCGTCGCCGTCGTCGAGCTCCGACAGGTCGGCTGTCCGCCATGGCAGCGGGGCGTGAGCGGCGACCACCTGCACGGTCTGACCGGACTCCACCTGATGGAAGCTCGCCCGGAGCGCGTCATGCCTGGCCAGCACGGTCTGCCAGGCGTCACGCAGCCGGGCTTCGTCCAGCGGCCCGGCCAGGTCCACGACGCGCTGGGTCTGATAGACGTCCGGGCCCTGCTCGTCGAGGGCGCGGTGGAACAACATGCCGCTCTGAAGGGGGGAGAGCGGCCAGACGTGCGTCGGCTCGGGCACCGAGGCCTTGAGCCGCGCGTGATCCCGGTCGGTCAGCTCGATGGCGATCTCGCCGCCGTCGATGCCCGGGCAAGCGGCCTCTCCGGCAGGTCCGTCGGCCAGTGCGGCGAGTCGTTCCGGGGTCTTCTGCTCGAAGATCTGCCGCGGCGTCAGCGCGATACCCGCCCGGCGGGCCCGCGCGGCCAACTGCATCGAGGTGATCGAGTCACCCCCCAACGCGAAGAAGCCGTCCTCCACCCCCACCCGATCCAGCCCCAGCACCTGTGCGAACAACTCACACAACAACCGCTCGGCCGCGCTGCGAGGCTCCCGCCCGCCCCCCGCCGCGGCGAAGTCCGGATCCGGCAACGCCTCCCGATCCACCTTGCCGTTCACCGTCAACGGCAACTCATCCAGCACCACCACCGCCGCCGGCACCATGAACTCCGGCAACACCCTCCCCAACCGCTCACGCAACCCCTGCGCATCAACCTCCCGACCGGCCACCACATAACCGATCAGCCGGCCCTCTCGCCCCAGCACCACCGCCTCACCCACCCCGGGCTGCGCCACCAGGGCCGCCTCCACCTCACCCGGCTCCACCCGATACCCACGGATCTTCACCTGCGCATCGACCCGCCCGACGAACACCAACTCACCATCGGCCGTCCAATACGCCAGATCCCCCGTCCGATACATCCGCCCACCCCACGGGCAGGCCACGAACCGCTCCGCCGTCAACCCCGGCCGATCCAGATACCCCAACGCCAGACCCGCACCCGCCACATACAACTCACCGGCCACCCCCGGCGGCACCGGATGCAGAAACGCATCCAGCACGAACGCCCGCCGCCCCGCCACCGGACCCCCGATCGGCAACACCGGACCGACCGCCGCACCCGGCTCGATCACGTGCCAGGTCGTGTACAGCGTGGACTCCGTGGGTCCGTAGGTATGCCGGACCCGCAGCTGCGGACATGCCGCCCGCACCCGCTCCACCGCCGCCGGCGGAACCACGTCACCACCTGCGGCGACCTCGCGGAGGCCGGCGAACGACTCCGGCGCCTCCTCGGCCACCACGCGGAAGGTCCCGGCCGTCAGCTGTGCCACGGTCACTCCGTCGGCCACGTAGGCGGCCAGCCGCTCGCCGTCCACCACCCCCGGCTCCGCGATCACCACCCGCGCCCCGCAGGCCAGCGGCACCCAGATATCGTGCAGCGAGGCGTCGAAGGCGTGGGAGGCGTGCATCAGCACCGCATCCCCCGGCCCGACCTCCAACCCCGGATCGCCCACCAGCGCCGCCACCGCACCGTGCGGAACCGCCACCCCCTTCGGCACCCCCGTCGACCCCGACGTATACATCACATACGCCACATCCAGCGGCCCCGGCCGCACCAGCCCACCCACGCCGCCACCCGGAAGGCCGCCACCCGGAAGAGCGCCCACGACCAGCGACTCCACACCCCCCGGCAACAGCTCCTCCACCACCCCGGCCGCCGCCTCGTCACACAACGCCAGCGACACCCCCGAATCAGCCAGCATGAACCGCACCCGATCCGCCGGATACGCCCGATCCACCGGCACATACGCCGCCCCCGCCAGCCATACCCCCAAGAACGCCACCAGCAGATCCACCGACCGATCCATCACCACCGCGACCCGATCCCCGCGACCCACCCCCCGCGCCGCCAGCACCCCCGCCAACCGGCCCGCCCGCCCCCGCAACTCCCCATACGTCAGCGAACCCCCACGCCAGCTCACCGCCACCGCACCCGGCGCCCGATCCACCCGATCCTCGAACAACTCCACAACCGACGCCGCGCCGGTCTCGACGGTGCCGTCTCCCGCCCAGCCGGAGAGGCGCTCGAGCTCTTCGGGGGCCGCCACGCCGCCCACCGCGCCCACGGTGATCCCGGGGTCGGCCAGCTGTTCCAGCATTAGTGTCAAGCGCCCGAGGATGGCGGTGGCGGTCTCCCGGCTGAATATCTCTGGAAGGTGGTCGAGCTTGAGCACCACCTCGCCCGTTTCCACCGGGGCCACCACCAGCGTCAGCGGATAGTGCGCGACCTCCAGGCCCGGGTTCGCCCGCACGGTGAGGGAGCCCGACACGGACTCGCCGGAGGTATGCGGGTAGTTCTCGTAGACGACCAGGGTGTCGAAGACCGCTCCCTGCCCCGCCGCCTTCTGGATCTCCGTCAGGCCGAGGTACTGATGATCCATGAGGGCGACCTGCTGCTTCTGCAGGTTCTTCAGCAGATCCAGCACCGCGAGGCCGCCCTCGAGCCGAGCCCGCACCGGGACGGTGTTGATGAACATCCCCACCATCCGCTCCACGCCCGGCAGGTCCGCGGGCCGACCCGCGACGGTCGTCCCGAACACCACGTCCGTCCGCCCGGACAGCCGCGCCAGCACCAGCGCCCAGGCGGCCTGGAACACCGTGCTCAGCGTCAGGTCGAAGGTGCGGCAGAGCTCGGCGAGCAGCTTGGCGAGGGTCGCCGGCAACTCTGTGATCACGCTCTCCGGCAAGGCGGCCACCCGGGCGGGATCGGCCGGGGCGACCAGGGTGGGCTCTTCCGCGCCGGCGAGTTCGGCCCGCCAGGCGGCCAGGCTCGCCGCCTTGTCCTGCCGACCCAGCCAGGCCAGGTACTCCCGGAAAGAATGCTCCGGCGGCAGCTCTGCGCCCGAGTAGACGGCGGTCACCTCGTTGAAGATCAGCGGCATGGACCAGCCGTCGATGATGAGGTGGTGGCTCGTGATGACCAGGACGTGCAGGTTCTCGGCCAGCCTGATCAGCAGCAGCCGCAGCAGCGGCGCCCGCGTCAGGTCGAAGCGCTGCTCCCGCTCACCCGCGGCCAACTCCTCGACCGCGCGGGCCACCTGATCGGCGGAGCCGCGGCCGGACAGATCCTCCTCGCGCCACCGCGGCCGGGCGTCGCTGACGATGATCTGCACGGCCTGCCCGGACCCGCGCCACCGGAAGCACGCCCGCAGCGACGCGTGCCGGGCCACAACGGCCTCCCAGGCCGCGCGCAACCGGGCCGCGTCCAGTGGCCCGTCCAGGTCGAGGGTCCGCTGGCTCTGGTACACATCGGGGCCGCCGTCGTCGAAGGATGCGTGGAACAGCATGCCTTCCTGCAGCGGCGACAGCGGCCATACGTCTTCCATACGGGACCGGACCATGGATGTCTCCTGCGCTCGGTTCTGGACTATCGGTCGTTAGCGACGTCAGCCGGGAAATCGGCTTCGAAAGCGTCGATGTCGTCCTGGTCGAGGGTGAGCAGGTCGAAGTCGGACGCGGTGCGCCCGCCCGCCGTAGGCTCACTAGCGTGCCTGGCGAGCCCGGTCAGCATGTCCTTCCATGCCGTGCCGAGCGCCTCGGCGTCCTGCAGCAGGCGCCCGGCCCAGGTGAGGGCCAGCGTCAGCTCGGATCGGTCGCCGCGGCCGGACACGACCGCGCCCGCGGTCAGCACATGGGGCAACGGCATGCCGGGGTCGGCGGAGCCGCCGATGACCTCTCCGTGCCCGGCGAAATGACCGAGATAGTTGAAGCCGATCCGCGGCTTGTGCAGCGCCGCCAGCCGCTGCGCGGTCTCGGGGTTGAGGTGGCGCAGCAGTCCGTGGCCCAGCCCATCACCGGGTACGGCCCGCGCCTGCTCCTTGACGCGCTTCAGCAGCCGCCCGGCCTCCGGGGCGCCCGCGGCCACCTGCTCCGGATCGAGGCCGGCGACGTCCAGCCGCACCGGATGGACGCTGGTGAACCAGCCCACCGTCCGCGTCAGGTCCATCCCGCCGATCGCATGGCGGCCGTGACTCTCCACGTCCACCAGCGGTTCGGTCCAGCCCGGCCGCCAGGCGGCCACGGCAGCCGCGAGCGCGGCCAGCAGCACGTCGTCGACGCCGCACCCGTAGGCCGGTGCGACCTGCTCCAGGATCGCCGCGGTCGTCTGGCGCGGCAACGTCCACGAAGCCTGGCGGGCGCCGGCGAAGGTGTCGCGCGCCGGATCGAGGGCCGCCAGCGGCGGCTCGGGGACGTCCAGGAGCGCCGTCCACTCCGCCAGCTCGGCGACTCGCCGCGGGCTTGCCGCCTCCTCAGCCAGCAGGTGTGCCCACCGCCGGAACGAGGCCGGCACCGGGTCGAGCACCGGAGGCCGTCCGGCCACGGCCGCCTCCCAGGCGGCCTGGAGATCCGGCAGCAGAATGCGCCAGGACACCCCGTCGACGACCAGATGATGGCCGGCCACCGTCAGCTGCCCCGGGGTCTCCTCGCCGGGCAGCCAGGAGATCTCGATCATCTTGCCCGCCATCGGGTCCAGCAGTCCGGGGGCCTCCTCGCCGATCCGCACCAGACCGGCCGCGTCCACCGATCCCCGTTCGCCGACGATCAGCCGCCCGCCGACCACCCGGGCCCGCAGCATGTCGTGCGTGTCCAGAACCGCTTGGAGGCCGCTCACCAGTGCCTCGCGCGTCAGCCCCGTGGGGGCCCGCACGGTCAGCCATTGCGCGAACCCGGGACGCAGCGCGCCTTCCCCTGCCGCCAGCATCACCGGCGTCCAGGGCACCTCACCCGCACCCACGTCCCTCGGGTCAGGGCCGGGTGCCGCCTCCGGCGCCCACTCCGCCAGTGCGGCGAGTCGTTCCGGGGTCTTCTGCTCGAAGATCTGCCGCGGCGTCAGCGCGATACCCGCCCGGCGGGCCCGCGCGGCCAACTGCATCGAGGTGATCGAGTCACCCCCCAACGCGAAGAAGCCGTCCTCCACCCCCACCCGATCCAGCCCCAGCACCTGTGCGAACAACTCACACAACAACCGCTCGGCCGCGCTGCGAGGCTCCCGCCCGCCCCCCGCCGCGGCGAAGTCCGGATCCGGCAACGCCTCCCGATCCACCTTGCCGTTCACCGTCAACGGCAACTCATCCAGCACCACCACCGCCGCCGGCACCATGAACTCCGGCAACACCCTCCCCAACCGCTCACGCAACCCCTGCGCATCAACCTCCCGACCGGCCACCACATAACCGATCAGCCGGCCCTCTCGCCCCAGCACCACCGCCTCACCCACCCCGGGCTGCGCCACCAGGGCCGCCTCCACCTCACCCGGCTCCACCCGATACCCACGGATCTTCACCTGCGCATCGACCCGCCCGACGAACACCAACTCACCATCGGCCGTCCAATACGCCAGATCCCCCGTCCGATACATCCGCCCACCCCACGGGCAGGCCACGAACCGCTCCGCCGTCAACCCCGGCCGATCCAGATACCCCAACGCCAGACCCGCACCCGCCACATACAACTCACCGGCCACCCCCGGCGGCACCGGATGCAGAAACGCATCCAGCACGAACGCCCGCCGCCCCGCCACCGGACCCCCGATCGGCAACACCGGACCGACCGCCGCACCCGGCTCGATCACGTGCCAGGTCGTGTACAGCGTGGACTCCGTGGGTCCGTAGGTATGCCGGACCCGCAGCTGCGGACATGCCGCCCGCACCCGCTCCACCGCCGCCGGCGGAACCACGTCACCACCTGCGGCGACCTCGCGGAGGCCGGCGAACGACTCCGGCGCCTCCTCGGCCACCACGCGGAAGGTCCCGGCCGTCAGCTGTGCCACGGTCACTCCGTCGGCCACGTAGGCGGCCAGCCGCTCGCCGTCCACCACCCCCGGCTCCGCGATCACCACCCGCGCCCCGCAGGCCAGCGGCACCCAGATATCGTGCAGCGAGGCGTCGAAGGCGTGGGAGGCGTGCATCAGCACCGCATCCCCCGGCCCGACCTCCAACCCCGGATCGCCCACCAGCGCCGCCACCGCACCGTGCGGAACCGCCACCCCCTTCGGCACCCCCGTCGACCCCGACGTATACATCACATACGCCACATCCAGCGGCCCCGGCCGCACCAGCCCACCCACGCCGCCACCCGGAAGGCCGCCACCCGGAAGAGCGCCCACGACCAGCGACTCCACACCCCCCGGCAACAGCTCCTCCACCACCCCGGCCGCCGCCTCGTCACACAACGCCAGCGACACCCCCGAATCAGCCAGCATGAACCGCACCCGATCCGCCGGATACGCCCGATCCACCGGCACATACGCCGCCCCCGCCAGCCATACCCCCAAGAACGCCACCAGCAGATCCACCGACCGATCCATCACCACCGCGACCCGATCCCCGCGACCCACCCCCCGCGCCGCCAGCACCCCCGCCAACCGGCCCGCCCGCCCCCGCAACTCCCCATACGTCAGCGAACCCCCACGCCAGCTCACCGCCACCGCACCCGGCGCCCGATCCACCCGATCCTCGAACAACTCCACAACCGACGCCGGTTCGACAGCACGGCTCTCCGCGCCATCGCCCGAAGCGGTCATCGCTTCCACCCGGCCCACCGGAGTACGCGGATCCGTCACCAAGTGCTCCAGGACCCGGACGAGCTCACCGAGGGCGCCGCGCGCGATGGAGCCGTCGATCGCGGCGGGCCGGTACTGCACCTGGAACTCCAGGCATTCGCCGGGCAGGACGGTCAGCGTCAGCGGGTACGGCGTGGCCTGATCGACGTCGAGCAAGCTGAACCCCGGCGAGCCGACCGGAGCTTGCCCCTCCTTCATACCGGCGTAGTTCTCAAACACCACCAGCGTGTCGATGGTGACTCCGGTCAGCCGCTGTACCTCCGCGAGACCGAGGTGATGGTGGGGCGACAGCGCCTGCTGCCGTTCCTGCAGCTCGGCCAGGAGCTCCAGGAACGGGAGCTCGCCGCGCAGCCGCACCCGCACCGGCACGGTGGTGACGAACATCCCCACCATCCGCTCCACACCCGGCAACTCCGGCGGGCGCCCCGACACCGCCGTCCCGAACACCACGTCCGTCCGCCCGGACAGCCGCGCCAGCACCAGCGCCCACGCGCCCTGGACCAGGGTGTTCAACGTCAGCCCGCCCGCCCGGGAGAGCTCGGTCAGCGCCGCGGTCCGCTCGGCCGTGAGTCGTACCTCCACCTGGGCCGGCGGCTCCATCCGCGGCCATTCGTCCAGGCCGCCCACGGCGGAGCCCGAGGAGTCGAACCCCGCCAGCTCGGCCCGCCACGCCGCCCGGGCCGCCTCCTTGTCCTGCCGGCCCAGCCAGGCCAGGTACTCCCGGAACGACACGGCCGGGGCCAAGACCGCAGCATCGCCACCGGCCTCGTAGACGGCCCGCAGCTCCGCCTGCAAGATGCCCTTCGACCAGCCGTCCATCAGCAGGTGGTGGCCGGTCGTCACCAAGATATGACGATCTTCAGCGAGCTTGATCAGCAGGAGGCGCAGCAGCGGCGGCACCTCTAGGTCGAAGCCCGCGCTCCGCTCCTTCTCCACGAGCGCCGCCACCTCGGCCCGCGCGGCCTCCTCCGGCAGTCCGGACAGGTCCCGCTCGCTCCATGGCAGCTCGGCGTCCCGCAGGATGAGCTGCGCGGGAGCGCCCGACTTGCCGCGGTGGAAGCAGGCCCGGAGTGCCGCGTGCCGGGACAGCAAGGCCTGCCAGGAGATATGCAGCAGGGCCGCGTCGAGAGTTCCGTCGATGAGCTGGGACTGCTGGATGACGTAGATGTCGGGAGCGGCGCCCGGCACGGTGTGCGAGGTCCGCGCGCTGTCGAAGAGCATGCCCTCCTGCATCGGTGTCAGCGGCCAGACCTCGGCCAGGGCCGGCCCGGCGGATTGTGATGACGCGGCCATCGACGTCCCCCCTAGTCAGTACAGTCGCGCGCTGGCAAACACCGCGAAATTAGGTATCTCCATACAAAACCGTCAAGAATTGTCCAGTTACTCCCCGTCACCAAGCGGGGCGTCCAACTGCGGATTCCGCACGGTTGGGCAGACGCCCCGGGATCGGGCCTCGCCCGTCAGCCGTGCCGCGATCGACTCGAACTCGCGCACGTCGTCCTGGTCGAGGGGGATGAGGTCGAAGTCGGAGGCGGAACGGCCGCCGGCATCCGGCGCCCGCGTGTGGTCGGCGAGCCCGGACAGCAGGTCGAGCCAGGTGCGGCCGAGGGCCTCGACCTCGTCACCGCCGAGGAGCCGGCCGGCCCAGCTCACCATGAAGTCGAACTCCGGCCCGTCCCGTACGATCACGTTGGCCTCGATCGCATGTTGCAGCGGCGTGTCCGGATCCATGGATCCGCCGATGCCCCCGATCATCTGCCAGGGCCCCGAGCCGCCGAACCTGCCCAGGTAGTTGAAGCCGATCCGGGGAGCCGGCAGGGCGGCCAGCACCGGCGCGGTCTCGGGGTTGAGGTGGCGCAGCAGCCCATACCCCAGCCCGTCGCCGGGTACGGCACGCGCCTGCTCCTTGGCCGTCAGCAACAACCGGCCGGCGGCCCGGCCACCTGCCACGGCCTCGTCCAGGTCGATGCCGGTCAGCGACAGCCGCACCGGATGAACGCTGGTGAACCAGCCGATCGTGCGCGACAGATCCATTTCGGGGGCGAGCGGTTTCCTGCCGTGCCCCTCCACCTCCAGCACCACGGAGGACGACCCCCAGCACCGGGCGACGGCTCCCGCGAGCGTGGCCAGCAGCACTTCGTGGATCCCGCAGTGGAAGAGCGCCGGCGCGCGATCGGCCAGCCGTACCGCCCGTTCTCCCGAAAGCGTCCACGACCGCGACCGCATCGTCGACCCGGTGTCCTTCACCCCGTCCGGCTCGCCCAGGGGTGGAGCCGGGTGATCGAGAACGACGCGCCACGACTCCAACTCCCCCACCCGCGCCGGACTGCCCGCCTCCCGCGCCAGCAGGGTGGACCAGGTCCGGAAGGACATGGCCGGCGGCTCGAGCACCGGTTCCCGGCCGGCGGCGGCCGCTTCGTAGGCCGCCGCCAGGTCCGGCAGCAGAATGCGCCAGGACACTCCGTCGATCACCAGATGGTGGGCCACCAGCACCAGCCTGCTCCGGGAAGGTCCGCCCGTCACCCACACGACCTGGAACATCCGGCCGAGCTCCGGGGCCAGCCGATCGCGGGCCTCCCGTACGGCTTGCGCCGTCCGGGCGTCGAGATCTCCGTCGGCTTCGATCCGGGTGATGAGGTCGCTCGCGTCGACGGCGCCGACGGCGGGGACCACCAAGCGCCCGTCCGTCACCGAGGCCCGCAACATGTCGTGCGTCGCCAGCACCGCCCGTACCGTGCGGGTCAGCACCGGGAGGGTCAGGCCGCCGGGAGCGGCGAGCACCACCCACTGCGCGAACCTCGTTCCCAGCGCTCCGTCGCCGAACCTCCGGATCACCGGAGTCGATGGGATCTCGCCGATACCATCGGCGCCCGCCGGCTCGGCGGCCGGGGCCGTGGACGGGTCGCCGTCGATCAACTGCGCCAGGCGTTCCGGGGTCTTCGCCGTGAAGACCTGCGCCGAGGTGAAGAGGAGACCCTCGCGGCGGGCGCGCGCCGCGAGCTGCATAGAGGTGATCGAATCACCGCCGAGCTCGAGGAAGCCGTCCTCCGGGCCCACCCTGGACAGGCCGAGGACCTCGGCGAACAGCCGGCACAGGAGGCGTTCGAGCGCGGTGGCGGGCTCGCGGCCGGACGCCGACCCGGTGAAGTCCGGTGCGGGGAGCGCCTCCCGATCCACCTTGCCGCTGGCCGTCCGCGGCAGCTCGGCCAGCACGACGATCGCCGCCGGGATCATGAATTCCGGGAGCCTGCCGGCCACGTGCTCACGCAGGAGGCCGGGGTCCGGCGCCGCGCTCCCCGGGACGACGTAGCCGATGACGTGCCGCCTGCCGGGCTGGACCTCCCGCACCGTCACCACGGCCGCGCCGACGGACTCGTGGGTCATCAGCGCGGCCTCGATCTCACCGGGCTCCACCCGGTGCCCGCGCACCTTGACCTGGCCGTCGGCCCGGCCCGCGTGCATCAACTCGCCCGACGGGGTCCAGTGGGCCAGGTCCCCGGTCCGGTACATCCGCTCACCCGCGGCCGCCCCGGGAAGCGAGCCCGGCACCGCCACGAATCGCTCCGAGGTCAGGGCGGCGCGCCCACGGTAACCCCGGGCGACACCGGCCCCCGCAAGGTACAGCTCGCCGGTGATCCCGGCGGGTAGCGGCCGCAGGAACGCGTCGAGGACGTAGGCCCGGCAACCCGGGATCGGGCGGCCGATCGGCGGTGCGGGCGCACCGGTCAGCGCGTCGGTGACCGTGGAGGTGATGGTCGCCTCGGTCACGCCGTACTCGTTGACCAGCTCGACCCTGGACGACCACTGGCACAGTGCGGTGTCGCTCGCGCCCTCCCCGCCGATCACGATGACCCGCAGGTCAGGAATGTCGCTGTCCGGGAGCTGTGCCAGGATGCCGGCCACCATGATCGCGTGCGTGACCCGGCGCTCCCGGATCACGTCGGCGAGCTCCTCTCCGGAGAACCGGCCGGCCGGCCCGAGCACGAGGGTCGCACCGGCGCACAACGTCGGCCAGATGTCGCCCATCGCGACATCGAAGCTCGGCGACGAGAGCTGCAGCACCCTGCTCGACGCGTCGATCCGGTATCTCTCCCGGCGGAAGGCGATGAAGCGGGACAGGCTCGCATGCGAGACAGTGACCCCCTTCGGGGTTCCGGTCGACCCGGAGGTGTAGATGACGTAGGCCGCGTTCCCGCCGGCTGCCTGCGGCAGCGGCCCATCCCAAGCCGGCCCGCGAGTGTAGATCCCGATGACCTCGGGCCCGGCCGGCACCACGTCCCTCGTCTCCGGGGTGCACAGCACGACCGGCACGTCCGCCAGCATGCCCGCCACCCGCCGCGCCGGATACTCCGGATCCACCGGGACGAAGGCGCCACCCGCCAGGGCCACGGCGAGCAGGCCCACCACCAGCTCCGGCGATCGCTCGGCGACCACGCCCACCGGGCACTCCGGGCCCACTCCCCGCGCCACCAGGCTCCTCGCCAGCGCCGTCGCCCGATCCCACAGCTCGGCGTAGGTCAGCTCGCCGTCCCGGCCCGTCACGGCCACCGCACCGGGGTCGCGCTCCACCGCCCGGCCGACCAGCACCGGCAGCGGCGCCGCCGCCTGTTCGGCAGGCGGCTCATCAAGCGGCTGATCAAGAGGCTGCGCCCCGGGCAAGCCGAGCCGGCCCACCAGAGGCTCGGCCACGATGCCGGCCAGCACGCCGAGAAGCTGCCCCAGCAGGGACCCGGCGACACCGGCGTCGAACGCCCCCTTTCGGTAGGCGAGCCGCAGCGTCAGCTCCTCACCCGGCACGACGCCGATGGTCAGCGGATAGTGGGTCGCCTCTACCGTGCCCAGATACCTGTAGGCACCGGTGAAGTCGCGCGGGTAATTCTCCATGACCAGCAGGGTGTCGAAGCCCGCGGCCGGCCCGGCGGCCCGCTGGACCTCGGCCAGGCCCAAGTGCTGGTGGGGCATCAGCTGCGCCTGCCGTCCCGCCAGCTCCGCGAGCAGCTCGCCGACTGGCTGCTCGCCGCGCAGCCGTACCCGGACCGGCACGGTGTTCATCATCAGCCCGAGCATCCCTTCCACGCCGGGGAGTTCGGGGGGACGGATGGCCGCGACCGTGCCGAAGACCACGTCGTTCCGGCCGGCCAGCCGGGACAGGACGATCCCCCAGGCGCCTTGCATGATCACGCCGAGGGTGAGCCCGCGGGTACGGGCGAAGTCCAGCAGACCCGAATGCAGTGCCGCGGGGACGACCATGTCGCTGTAGACGCTCTCGCCGCCGGGGCCGCCGGTGCCGGCCAGAGTGGGCTCGTCCAGGCCGGACAGCTCGGCGCGCCAGGCGTCCCGTGCGGCGTCGGCGTCCCGGCCGGCCAGCCAGGCGAGATACTCGCGGTAGGAGGTCACCGGGCCGAGCCGCGAAGCGTCGCCGCCGGCCGCGTACACCTCGGCCGCCTCGTTGAGCACCCCTGCGACCGACCAGCCGTCGGTGACGATGTGATGGTGCACGACGAGCAGCCGATGCAGATCTTCCCGCAGCCGGATCAGCACCAGCCGGGTCAGCGGCGCCTTCGACAGGTCCAGCAGCTCCGCCTGCTCCCTGGCGATCACCTCGGCCACCGCGGCGTCCTGATCGCGCACGCCGGTCAGATCCACCTCACGCCAGTCGGGGACCACGCCGTCCGCCACGGCCTGGACGGCCCTCCCCGATGGCAGGCGGTGGAAGGACACCCGCAGCGCCGCGTGCCGCGCGAAGACTTCCGCCCACGACGCGCGCAGCCGCGGCACGTCGACGGGCCCGAGCAGCTCCACGATCCACTGGCCCTGGTAGGCGTCGGAGCTCTCGGAGTGGAACAGCAGGCCCTCCTGTAACGGGGACAGCGGCCAGAGCTCGGCCAGGTCGGGCACGGCGGCCGCCAGCTCCGCCGCATCCTCGGCGGACAGCTCGATCAGGGGCCGCACCCCGGCCGGGGTCGTTTCCCGGCGTCCGGCGACGGCGGCCAGTCGCTGCGCCGTCCCCTCCGTCATCACCTGGGCCGGCGTCACCATCAGGCCATGCCGGGTAGCCCGCGCCGCCACGCGCATGGCCAGGATCGAGTCGCCGCCCAGCTCGAGGAAGCGCTCGCCCGCCCCGATCCCGGGCACCCCGAGAACCTCCGCGAACAGCTCACGGAAGACCCGCTCGACGTCCGGGTCCGCCGCCTGCGGGGCCGCGCCGCCGCCGGGGGCGTCGGGCTCGGGCAGTGCCTGCCGATCGAGCACCTCCAGCGGCACGATCACCGTGGGAACCAGGTGGCCGGGCAGCACTTCGGACAGCCGGTCGCGCAGCCGTGCCGGATCCAGCTCCGCGTGGGCGACCACATAACCGATCAGGCGGCCCTCGCGCACTCCCACGGCGGCCTCCCGTACGCCGGGCTGAGCCGCCAGCACCCCCTCGATCTCGTCAACAGGTATCGCGCTCATCGTGTCTCCTCGACTGCCACCGCCTGGTGGTTCACCGGCCCGTTCCCGTTCAGCTGGGTGTGGTACAGCCCCGCGTAGAGACCGCCGGCCCGGAGCAGCTCGTCATGCGTGCCCTGCTCGCGGACCCCGCCGTCGTCGATGACGAGGATCTGGTCGGCCTCGCGGATGGTGGACAGTCGATGCGCGATCACCAGCGCGGTACGGCTTTGCAGCGCGGCCACCAGGGCACGCTGGACCGCCGCCTCGGACTCCGAGTCCAGATGCGCGGTGGCCTCGTCGAGGACGACCACCGACGGTGACTTGAGCAGCAGCCGGGCGATGGCCAGCCGCTGCTTCTCCCCGCCCGACATGCGGTATCCGCGGTCCCCGACCACGGTGTCCAGCCCGCGCGGCAGAGACTTGATCACATCCCAGATCTGCGCGCGCTCGCAGGCCTCGACCAGTTCCTGCTCGGTGGCGTCCGGCCGGGCGTAGCGGAGGTTCTCCCGGATGGTGTCGTGGAACAGGTAGGAGTCCTGCGAGACCACGCCGACCGTGCGGCGGAGCGATTCGAAGGTCAGGTCACGGACGTCGTGGCCGCCGAGGCGAACGGCACCCGACGTCGGGTCGTACAACCGGGACACCAGGTGCGTCAGCGTGGTCTTCCCCGCGCCGGACGGACCGACCAGGGCGGTGACCGTACCGGCCGGAACCCGGAAGCCGACCCCGCGCAGCACCTCCGGGCTGTCGTCCGCGCGCTCGGCGATGGCATGCGCGTTCGCTTCGAGCGACTCCAGGGAGACCTCGTCGGCCCGGGGGTAGCGGAACCACACGTCCTCGAACTCGATGTCCGGCGCCGGGCCGGAGGGGGGCAGCGCGATCGCGCCGGGGCGTTCGGTGATCAACGGCTTCAGGTCGAGCAGCTCGAACACCCGGTCGAAGCTGACCAGCACGTTCAGCGCGCCCGCCTGCATGCCGGAGAGCTGGGTGATCGGGCCGAAGAGCCGCCCCAGCAGGATGGCGAGCGCCACCAGGGTGCCGAGCTGGAAGGCGCCGTCCAGCACCAGCCCGCCACCGACGCCGTAAACCACCGCGGTGGCGAGCGAGGCCAGCAGCGCCATGATGATGAACGCGAGCCGGCCGTACACCGTGACGGTCACCCCGATCCGGCGGATCCGCTCGGACCGGTCCGCGTAATCGGCCAGCTCCTCGGCGGGCCGGCCGAAGAGCTTGGTGAGCATCGCGCCCTGCACGTTGAACCGCTCGTGGATGAGCCCGGCCAGGCCGCTCTGCAGCTCCATCTGCCGCCGCTGGTGGCGTTGCAGCCGCCGGCCCACGTAGGCCCACGGCACCATGAAGATCGGAATGAGCAGCAGGGTGACGACCGCGACCAGCCATGACAGGTAGAACAGCTCGGCCGCCACGAGAACGACCGTGACCGCGGCGCTCGCCGACATGAGCACCTGGGTGAACGCGTGCTGGGCGACCACGATATCGGTGTGCATCCGGCTGGACAGGACCCCGGTCTGGGTGCGGGTGAAGAAGGCCAGCGGCAGCCGCTGCACGTGGTCGTGGGCCTGAACCCGCAGGTCATGGCTGACCCCCTGACCGATCCGGCCGGAGATCCGGCTCAGCACGAGCTGCGCCAGCGCCTCGATCAGGGCGAGCCCCGCGACCGCGGCGGCCAGCCGGGCCACCGCCGCCATGTCGTTCTTCAAGATCCCGTTGTCCACGATCGCCTTCAGCAACAACGGCGTCGCGACGACGATGACCGCTTCCACCACGGCGATGAGGCCGAAGGCAGCGATCGACCCGCCATATGGCCGCAGGTAGGCAAGCATCCGGCGCGCCGTCCCGGGGCGAATCCGGGCAGTCTCCGCGTCGTCGCCGCCACGCACCATCACCCCCCCTGGTCCCGCCGTCATCATGACCTGTCCCATGTCCCCCCCATGGCCGGTTGTCCGTGGCGTCATCCATCGTCCACGGCAGCGCGTTCTGTCCACGAGTTGTCCAACCGCACGGACGCCGCACTTGGACACCGCTGCCGCGCGGACGGCGGAGGGGAATGCCTGGAGGACGGCGGTGTCGCCGTCCTCATCCCGCAAGCCGATCTACATGCCCGACCGGGGCGTCGTCCGCCGCAGGTCCCTACGATGGGGGAAATGCTGGCTTCCCTGCGGTTCATCACCTCCCCCCGGACGGTTCGGCTGCGCCTGACCCTCCTGTACGGGGCGCTGTTCGCCGTGTCAGGCGCGGTGCTCCTCACCATCACCTTCCTGCTGGTCTGGAACTCCCGGCGCAACGCCGCGTCGCTGCGCTACGGCACCCTGGAGCCCGGCCGGCCCATCCCACCGCTCAGCGTCGCCGAGCAGGCCCGCGAGTACGTGCAGCGGCAGAACGAGGCCCTCATCCAGGACCTGCTGATCCAGTCGTTGATCGCGTTCGCCATCATGACGATCATCTCGTTCGCGATCGGCTGGCTGATCTCCGGGCGGGTCCTGCGGCCGCTGCGCACGATGAACGACACCATCAGGCGGATCTCCGCACGGAACATCCATGAACGGCTCGCCCTGCAAGGTCCCCACGACGAGCTGCGGAATCTGGCCGACACCGTCGACGGGTTGCTCGGCAGGCTGCACGCCGCGCTGGACGCGCACAAGCATTTCGTCGCCAACGCGGCGCACGAGCTGCGCACGCCGCTCACAGTGGAGCACGCGCTGCTGGAAGAGGCCTTGCTCGACACCGGCGCCGACGCCGACTCCCTGCGCTCCACGATGGGCAGGCTGCTGTCCATCAGCGAGCAGCAGGGGCGCCTGCTGGAGTCGCTGCTCACCCTGGCCGAGAGCGAGGGCGGGCTCGCCCACCGGCAGCCCGTCGATCTGGCGGCGGTCGCCGACCGGGTGGTACGCGCGACCGCCGCCGGCGACCTGCGGCTCCTGCCTGCTCTCTCGCCCGCCCTGGCTTCGGGGGACCCGGCGTTGATCGAACGCCTCGTGGCCAACCTCGTCGACAACGCGGTGCGGTACAACGTGCCCGGCGGCCGGGTCGAGGTCGCCACCGGCATCACCGATGGCTGGGCCGTCGTCTCGGTGCTGAACACCGGGCCGGTGATTCCGCCCGACCAGGTGGAACGCCTGCTCCAGCCCTTCCAGCGACTGGATCGCACCGTCCGCGGCAACGGCCACCACGGGCTGGGCCTGTCCATCGTGCGCGCCATCGCCGCCGCCCACGACGCCCTGCTCTCCGCGCTGGCCCGGCCCGATGGCGGGTTGTCGGTGCGTGTCTCCTTCCCCCTCGCGACCGGCCTGGCCGCACGGAATGGAGCATGAAGGTGCTGCCGGTCACACCGTGCGGAGGGCGGCGGTCGGCGACATCCGGGCCGCGCGGAGGGCCGGCAGCAGCCCGGAGACCGCGCCGATCAGCAGCGCGGCGGCGATGCCCCCCGTCCACGCCTGCACGGGGATGACGACGGCCCAGCCCCGGCCGGCCGCGTAGACCGCCGTGGCCAGCGCTCCGGCGGCCACGCCCGCGACGCCGCCGAGTGCCGCGAGCAGAATCGCCTCACCGAGGAACTGCATGCGGATCTGCCCCTTTGTGGCGCCGAGGGCGCGGCGCAGACCGATCTCCGAGCGGCGTTCAAGCACCGAGATGATCATGATGTTGGCGACGCCGACGGCGCCCACCACCAGTGCCACGGCTCCGAGGCCGAGGAAGAGGCTGTTGAACGCCCCTTCGGCCGCGGCCCGGGCGGTCAGCGCGTCGGACGGCTGGCTGACGTTCACCTCGTTGGCGGCCTGGGGATTGGCGGTCCGCGCCAGCACGGCCTGGACCTCCTCGACGTGATCGGTATCCGCGCGCACATAGAGCGTGGTGGGCGGGCCATCCGCCGGCTCACCCCGGAAGACGCTCACGTGTCCCAGATACTTGCGGGCCGCCTCGTAGCCGATCAGCACGCTTACGTCGATCTCCGGGGCCAGCGTGGCCGGCTTCAGGATGCCCGCGATGTGGAACCACTGGCCACCGGCCCAGATACGCAGGCCGGGATGGACGCGGTCGATCCCCAGCCGCTGCGCCGCCACCGACCCCAGCACCGCGACGGGGCCCGCGGCGGTGCCCGCGTTCAGCCAGCTCCCCCGATCCACCCCGATGGTCAGGACCGAGGGCAGGTTGAGACTGGCCGCCCGAATCTGCAGGGCCCCCGTCTTGGCCTGGGGGACCATGGGGCTCCGGTACACCTTCGCATCCTTGATCAATCCCGCGTGCCCGACGTGCTGGACGTAGGGGACGTGCGACACCCGCGCGGGCGCCTCGATCGGGAGGTCCGCGGTCTGGCCGCCGAAGCTCCGCCCGGCCTCGACCTTGAGCAGGTTGGTCCCGAGCCTGTCGATCTCCGCGAGGAGGCCCGCCTGTGAGGATGAGGACAGACCCAGAACTCCGACGATGGCGGCCGTGCCGATGGCGATTCCCAGCGCCGACAGGGCGGCACGCAGCGGCCGCGTGCGCAGCCCCACGTTGGCGACCCTCGCGCTGTCCCGGAAGGACAGCCGGACCCGGCGGCCGACGCCGGGGCGTTCATGCGTTGCCGTACTCATCTGACCCCGTCCTGTTCGTGCTGCCCACCGCCGAGTCGTAGATCACCTGGCCGTCGAGCATCCGGATCTGGCGCGGCAGGGCGGCGGCGAGCTCCAAATCGTGCGTGACCACGATGATCGTCGCCCCTTCGGCATGCAGCTCGTGCAGGAGCTCCACGATCGACGTGCCGGTGACACTGTCCAGGTTGCCGGTCGGCTCGTCGGCGAGGACGATCGCCGGCCGGCCGATCAAGGCGCGGGCGATGGCCACCCGCTGCCGTTCACCGCCGGAGAGCTTGGGCGGCCGGAACCCTGCCCGGTGCGCCAGGCCGACCCGCTTGAGCGCCTCCTCGGCCCGCGCACGGCGCTCGGTCAGGCCGGCTCCGGTGTACAACAACCCGTCGGCGACGTTCTCCGCCACGGTGGCGTACTCGGAGAGGAAGAACTGCTGGAAGACGAAGCCGATGCGGTGCGCCCGCAGGAGGGACAGCTCCGTGTCGGACAGCCCGGCCACATCGACGCCGTCGATCCGCACGGTGCCGCCGCTGGGCCGCTCCAGCGTCCCCATCACATGCAACAGTGTGGACTTGCCCGAGCCGGACGGGCCGACGATCGCCGTCAGCTCGCCGCGGCGCACGGTGAAACTCACCCCCCGCAGTGCGGGCACCGGCGGCTGCTCACCGTAGACCTTGGTGACCTCCTCAAGCTCCAGGACCTCGTCCCGATGCGCGGCCGAGGAGGAGTTTTGCGCAGCGGGATCGGCAGAGCGCCTCATATCGACGGCACCACCACTCTGTCGCCCTCGGTGAGTGCCCCCTGGACCTGGACACGCCCGCTGACGTTGTCGAACAGGCCGAGCTCCACGGGGACGATCTCCCGCCGCCCGTCGGCGCGCACCCGCTCCACCGCGAACCCGCCGGCGGCCCTGCCGATCACCGAGGTCACCGGCACGATCAGCGCGTCCTTCACCTCGCCGACCGTGATCTCCACCCGGACCGGGGCGTTGTCCAGCTTCCGCACGTCCTGCGGCCGGTCCAAGGCGATGAGGACCGGGATCGTGGTGTCGGTGGTTCCGGACCCCGCGCCCTCCCCCCGCCTGGCGACGGCGCCGACCCAGATGACCTTGCCCGAGGTCGTCGTGTTGTCCGGCAGCGTGATCTGAACACGATCTCCCACCTCGACCAGGCTTTGCTGGGCGGCGTTGAGGTCGACGCTCACCTGGCGCTCCGCCAGCGAGGCCTGCACGACCTCGGCGCCGGCGCGGGCAATGGTGCCGAGCCGGCCGGCGACCCCGATCACCCGGATGGAGACGGGCATGAAGATCGCATCGCCCAGGGGGAGCTTGCCGGTCACTGTCATCCCTCGCTGCTTCTGCAGCTTCCGCAGCGCCCGCGCCGTTTTCGCGGTGAACCGGTCGCCGCTCACCTTCAGGTTCTGATTGAGCTGCCGGACGTCCTTGCCCTTCGCGCCGATCGACAGGTCGCGGTAGGCCGGCGTGTCCCCGCACAGCAGCAGCACCGGGCGATCGTCGACGCGGTAGAACGTCTCCCCGCAGCCGACCTTGTCACCTTCCTGCGGCAGCTGGGTGTAGATCCCGCGGGCCTGGTTGATCGCGGAGTACGGCGAGCCGTCGGGGCGCCTGCGGTACCCGAGCGTCCCGTCGTCGGTGATCTGGGAATCAAGCTGCCCCTTCGTCACCGTCGCCATCTCCGGTGGGAGGGCCCGCGCGCTCGACGTAGTGCCATCGGGAATGGGCAGGAGGACCACCCCCGCGGCGACGATGGCCGCGGCGGCCACCGCGAGACCTGTGATCCGGGATCTCCGCATTCACTGACCGCCAATCAGCCCGCCGGGGTTGAGCTTGCGGCAGGCTTCCGCCGCGGCTCTGTACTCCGGTGAGTTCTGATCGACGTTCCCGCTCAGCAGGGCGCCGCCTTCGGGGTCGGGGAAATCCGGGACGCCGTTCTTCCGCATGCACTCGGCATACTTGATCATTTTCTGCTGCTGCTCGGCGGACATCTGACCACCGCCGCCCAGGAACCCGGCGGGCTGCAGATCCTTGCACTTGTCCAGGGCCGCCTTCCACTGCGGCGAATTCGGGTCCAGGACGGTGCCGCGCCTGAAGTTGGTGTTGAACTGACCGTCGACCGGGTCGGGGAAGTCCTTGAGGCCGTTGCTGCGCATGCACTCGGCGAACTTCACCGCCTTCGCCTGTCCGTCGGCGGCGCCGGTCCCATTCCCGCCGGCAGCGTCCTGTGGGTCCGCTCCGGTCGAGCAGCCTGCGATGATCAGGCCGAGCGCCGCCAGTGCCACGATTGCCGTCCGCATGGTGCCTTTCTCCTGTCTGGTGAGCTTCTCGGCACCTGTCTACGGGAGGGGCGGTGACAGGGGCGTCAGGCGTGTTGTGACCGTGGTGTGACGCACCGGCCAGTCAGCGACGATCAGATCCGGTAGCCCACGCGGGGGACGGTCTCGATCAGCGGGGGCGGCCCCAGCTTCGACCGAAGCCGGTTGATCGTCGCCTTGACGGTGGTGGTGAACGGGTCGGCCTCCTCGTCCCACACCCGTTCCAGCAGCTCTTCGGCCGGTACGACGCGACCGCGGGCGGCGAGCAGATACTCCAGCACGGCCAGTTCCTTCGGGGTCAGCGGCAGCCGCATGCCGGCTCTCGTCGCCACCCGCCCGGCCGGATCGAGCCGCAGATCGCCGTTGACCAGGATGGGCGGCGTGGGCGGCGCGGCCCGTCTGCCCAGCGCGCGGATCCGCGCCACGAGCTCGGCGAAGGCGAAGGGCTTGGGCAGGTAGTCGTCAGCGCCCAGGCTCAAACCGGCGACCCGGTCGGCGATCGTGCCGGAGGCGGTGAGCATCAGCACCCGCGTCCGCCGGGCTCTCGCGGCGAGCTCTTGGCACAGGTCGTCGCCGTGCATTCCCGGGATGTCCCGGTCCAGGACCACCACGTCGTAATCAACCACGAAGAGGCGCTCGTGCGCATCGTCACCGTCGTAGCTGACGTCGACTGCCATGCCCTCCCGGCGCAGCACCCGGGCCACCGAATCCGCCAGCTCGGCCTGATCTTCCACAACGAGCACGCGCATATCGCTCTATCCTGCTCCGGCGTCAGTCACAACGAGGTCACAGCGACCCGGCCACAACGCCGACACGTGCCAGCCGTGGAACCGCAGCGCGTCGGTCAGGCGCTCGGAGTCCTGCGGCCGCACGGAGATCTCGGCCACCGCGACGGGCAAGCCGGGCGAGTGCTCGAGGCGGACGTCTTCGATGTTCACCTCGGCGAGCCCTGAGGCGTTGAACAGCCGGCCAAGCTCGCCCGGGCGGTCCTGCAGGACCACCTGGAGCACGGCATAGTCGCGGGCGGGTCCGCCGTGCTTGCCGGGGATCCTCCCCCGCCCGGAGATCCCCCGCTGCAACAGGTCGGTTATCGCATCCAGGTCACCGATGCGCAGGGCGACCGCCGCAAGGGTGAGGTCTTGGGCGATTCCATCGACCGCTTCGGCGACCGGGAGAGCGTTCCCGGCGAGGATGGCCCGCCACAGCCGCACGTCGCCGCCCGCGATCCGGGTCACGTCGCGCAGCCCTTGGCCGGCCAGCTCCATGGCGACGGACCGCTCGCGGGGGTGATCGGGCTCCTGCCCGCCCGCACCCTCAAGCGCCGCGGCCACGGCGGCGGACACGACGTGCGGGGCGTGCGACACCAAGGCCACCGCCTCGTCGTGCTCCCGCGCTCCGACGTCGATCTCCTGACCGCCGCACAGTGAGATCAGCTCGCGCGCCAGCCGTACGGCCTCGGCGGAGGTCTCCGGCCCCGGGCAGAGCGCCCAGGGACGGCCCAAGAAGAGGTCGGCGCGGGCGGCGGCCGGGCCGGAGCGCTCCCGCCCGGCCAGCGGATGACCTGGGACGAATGTGGTCAGATCACACCCGAGCCGGGCCGCCGCAGCCGTTGGCTCCGCCTTGACGCTGGCCACGTCGGTGTACGCGCGGGCCGCGCCCCGCTTCTGCAGGTCGGCGAGGACCTCGGCGATCAGGTCCGGAGGCACCGCGAGCACCCCAAGGTCGGCGGGCTCACCCCGCCACGGCTGCCCGGCGCCGAGCTCCCGTGCGAGGCGTACGGCATCCTCATCCACGTCGGAGAGCGCGACCGTCACGCCGTGGCCGCGCAGGGCGAGCGCGATCGAGGTGCCGATGAGACCGACCCCGACGACGAGCACGGTGGATAATTTCCACATAAGTACCACGATTCCTGGGCGTCACTGCGCGAGGCCGAGGCGGAGAGCGGCGGCCACCCGGAGGTGCACGTGCCGGATGGGACCGGTCTCCACGTGAGCCATCAGCCGTATCACCCGGTTCAGAATGACGAGTGGCTCCACTGAATCCAGCGATCGGACTCCTTGATAGTGCACACGCGAGATCGGCGTCGAGTCCGTCCACCGCGGGGCCGTAGCTAAGCGGCCGAGATGCTCGTACTGTTCTGATGCGGCCAATTGCCGCGCGCCCGCAGGGTGGGCCCAATACGTTGAGGCAACAAACAAAGAACCCCAGCCCGGATGCCCGGAACTGGGGTTTTGTGTGGTGCGCCGCCAGGGACTCGAACCCCGGACCCGCTGATTAAGAGTGGTCCTGCGGGGGACATGACTGGATCAGGAGGCGTATGTCCATGCCGCTTCCCAGCCGACGTTGACCCGGTGTGTCGTTCATCGACACTGCTGATCAGACAGGCTCGTCAGTTCGAGAGGCCGGTGTGAGCGCTTCGGCCGTGCAATGTGATCAGCCGGGCCTGGCGAAGGTTGGTGGGCGTGGTTCTATGAGGGCGGCAGTGGACTCGGCAGCGGCCCGCGCCACTTCCGGGTAGACGCTGGTATAGGTGTCTCGGGTGAAGGTGGACGAGACGTGCCCGAGAGTCTCTTGGACGACTCTCAGGTCGACTCCAGCGGCCAGCATCAATGAAGCCGCTCCATGGCGTAGGTCGTGCAATCGCACCGGGGGCAATTCCGCCTCGTACGCCAGCCGATAGAACTGATCGCTGATGTGCTGAGGGTGCAGCGGCTGGCCGGACTTGTCCGTGAAGACGAAGCCGCTGTCGGCCCACGCCTCCCCTGCCGCCAGCCGTTCGGCCGCTTGGCTCCGCCTGTGTGCGCGTAGGACGGCGACGGTGTCGGCGTCGAGAGCAATGACGCGGTCGCTGGCGTCGGTCTTCGGCTTGCCTTGGATCGTCTCCCAGCCGAGTTGGGTGATCTGCCAGTGCACTCCGGAACTTCCGGCATCGAGATCGACGTCTCTCCAGCGCAGCCCGGCGCCTTCGCCTCGGCGCAGTCCTCGCAAGGCGATCAGCCGGTACAGCGCGAACAACCGGTGTGATGCTGCGCGCGCGAGGAAGGCCGAGGTCTGGGCAGGCGTCCAGACCATCACCGGGGACGGCCGGGGCGTGGCCACATAGACGTTGACCTCGGCGGCGCGGCCGAGATCGCCAGCACGCCGCTGCCGTTCCAGGGTCAGCTGCTGCTGCAGATCCGTAGTGAACTGGGCGACCCGTTCGTCGGTCCACACCAGGGTCTGTCCAGTGATCGGCTCTGGCCCGTAATCGGTGGTGGCGTTGAGTGATCTTCACTGAAGCAGGATGCGGTGGCGCAGAAGGTCGAACCCGGCGCGGCCGTGCATCTGGCGCATGATCCTCTTCGTGCGGGTGTTGACGCCTTCGGTTCGGCCGTTGTGGTGCGGGAGGGTGAGGGCGGCGTTCACGGCGTCGCGGTCGAGTTCGAGGCCGCCTGCGAAGCCATGCAGATGGGGCAGATCCTCGGCTCGGACGGTGGTGATCCAGGTGGTGAGCTTGGCGTCATTGCCTTCGGCTGGGGTGAGGAGTGCGGCGAAGTCGCGGACAGGCGGGCAAGGGCGGTCAGTTCGGGGCAGGCGGCCGTGAGCTCCTGCACCAGCTGGGTGTCGCTCTCGCGTAACCGGTCGGGGTGGGTGAGCAGGAGACGGGCCAGGCGGCGCGGGGTGGTGACGGGCCGTTCTCCTTCGGCTCGGCCTTGGGTGATGTAGCGGTAGAGCAGGTTGAGGCTGCCGGTGTAGCCGAGCTCTTTAATTTCGCGGAACAACTGCAGGACAGGAACGGCCGGGTCGGCGGCGCGCCGTTCTCGCAGGTGATCGCGATAAGGATCGACAAGAGTGGGCCGGTAGCGCGGAGCGCGGCGCAGGGCATCAGGTTCGCGAGTGCGGGCGTAGCGTTTGACGGTGCCCAGGGACAGGTTCAGGCGGCGGGCGCATTCCAGGAGGCCGACGCCCTTGTCCAGCAGGTCGTGGATCTGCTGCCAGCGTTCACGGGTGGTCTGTTCGTGGACGCCGGCGGGCCGGGGCGGGTTGACCGTGGCCCAGCAGGCGCTGTGGGAGCGAACCTCGGCGAGGGTCTTGTCGCAGAAATTCGCCCACAGGTGCCACCTGTCCCCGACCTGCACTGCATCCGGCAGAGCACGTCGAACCGCCTCACCGTACGCGCCCGACCCGTCGCGGCAGACGATCTCGACCCCAGGGTGGGATCGCAGCCACATCTCCAGCACATCGGCACCGCGGCCGGGCAGGACATCGATCCGCTCGCCGGTCTCGGCGTCGATCAGGATGGTGGCATAACGGTGCCGGCGCTTGAGAGCGAAGTCATCGACACCCAGCACGCGCGGGATCCGCAGCGCCGGCAGCGGCAGCCGCGCCAGCAGTCGCAGCGCTGTGGACCTCGAAATCGTGACGGCCAGGACCGCCGACAGCCGAGCACCCGGCCGGCCGGCCAGTTCCTTCACCACCGCGCCCAGTTGGCCGGTGAGCCTGCTGGTTCGACGCTGGTAGCGCTCGAGCAGCCCGGGCACCTGCTCACGGAAGGTCCGCCGAGGGCATCCCCACTCCGGGCAGATCAGACGCCGTACCTGTAGCGACACCACCACCCGGCGACCATCGACCGGGACATCCGTGACCGTCCGGCTCACGTAGCCGTGCACCCGACCAGTCAGCGCCCCGCACACCGGACACGGCACTGGCTCATGACGTGTACGAGCCATGACCCCGATAAGGTCGTCCTCGTCCTGTACTCCCTCGATGACTAGGGAAGACAGTCCCGCAAATACCACACCCACAAGATCGTCGATCTTCAGCACGGCCCAGCCTGGCAGGGATCACTCAGTGCCACCACCGATTACGGGCCAGAGCCGATCACTGGACAGACCCCACGCGAGGAACATTCACCCCTTCGTCGAGGTGGCAAGGAGGATGACGGAAGCCCGGTTGAGCTGCCCCGGTTTGGTCGGCCTCCAAGATTCCCGGGGCGGTCCAGGTCGTCATCTCGACGGGCGGGAACAACCAGGCGTAGCGAATGAGCCCATGAAGAATCTCGGCTGCCGGAGACCAGGTCACGTCCACGCGCATGTATGAGTCGATCTGTCTGGCATGACAGGAGACGGTGGGCCGTTCGGCGATGTGCGCTCCGTATCGCCACCTTTGAGTCTGTGGGCGTAGACCGGATGTGCCGCCCTCCGGACGTTGTCGTGGCCGAGGCTTTGCTTAATCTGGTGTCCGGATTCGGGCCTGGAGGCAGGTATTTAGAAAGGTGACAGGGATTAGGTGGCCCGGGGTGATCGGGCCACGCCACCATGACCCCACCCATCCGCCTCGCCCACCGGCCCACTGCATTCACCGTGCATCGCAGGCTCATGGTTCTCAGTCAGGGGGGCCTTTGGCATCCGCCGTTGAGTGGCCAGGCTGATCTGCGGCGCCCGGACCGTGTGTCTGGGGTGCGAGTTCGGAAAAGGCCGGTAAGGGAACACAGGCTCCTGCGATGTGCCCGTAGCGAGCAAGAACGGGGCACGCGGACCGTCCTTCTACGCCGACACGCCAGAGGAGCGACTCATCGTTGTCACGGCATCCTCGGGGACAAGGTGGCGTGTGAGTTCCGCAGCGACCATCGGATTCGGCTTGACCACCGGCGTCCAGGTGGGCGTCGATACACCGTGCCGGGCACGGTCATCGGCGGGGCTGGCGATGGTCAGGATGGTGCTCGCCTGATCATGCCCACCGCGATGGCTGTGCCGGGTGGGCCAACGTCAGCCGCGCGTCCGTCGCCGGGCGGGAGCCCGCGATGACGGCGCGGCTGACGTTGGCCCAGATCCAGCAGCTACCGGCCGTGGTCGACGTGGTCACCGCGGGACGGGCGCTCGGGATGGGACGCACCACGGCCTATCGGCTCGCTAGGGAGGGTGAGTTCCCTTGCCGGATCATCCGGATCGGCAAGAAGTATCTGGTCCCCACCGCCGCCCTGATCGCGCTGCTCGACGGCCACGGCTATACGATCGAGGAGGACGCCACTGATGGCTGATGGCAGCACGTTCAAACGCTGTTCCTGCCGCAGCGAGGACGGCAAGACCTTGGGACAGAAATGTCCCAAGCTGCGCCGCCCTGGCGGCGGGTGGAGCTACCGGCATGGCATCTGGCACTACCAGATCGAACTGCCACCCCGCCCCGACGGCACACGTCGCGGCCCGCTCCGCCGCGGTGGCTTCGCCAGCCAAGACGAGGCCGAAGCCGAACTCGCTCGGGTCCGCGAGCTGCTGGGGTTGGCCGATCCGCGCGAGCCCGCCACCCGCACCCAGATCGCCGATCTGATCAAGCGCACCCTGGCGAGACCGGGGTGCTGCCCGAGGTGGAGACCGTCCGCCGCAAGATCAAGACCCGGCAAGACCTCACCCAGGACATCACCGTAGCCGCCTGGTTGGAGGAGTTCCTCATGCGCAAGCGGAAGATCGAGGAGACCACCCGCCGCTCCTACGAAGGCCACATCCGCCTCTACCTCACCCCCTATCTAGGGCAACTTCGCCTGGATCAGCTCAAGGTCAGCGACATCTCGCTGATGTTCGAGCAGATAGAGGAGTTCAACGACACCATCGCCGAACGCCGCGCCAGCCCCGACCCTGCAGTGCGGGCCAGCGTCAAATACCGGCGCCCGATCAGCATCACCACCATGCACAACATCCGCGCCACCCTGCGGCACGCTCTGAACATGGCCGTGCGGCAGGACCGGTTGATCGACTTCAACCCCGCCGCCGTACTGGAGATGCCGCCCAAAACCCGGCCCAAGCCCCTGGTGTGGACCGAGGATCGGGTCCGCACGTGGCAAGCCGACTTCCGCGAGTATCGGCGCACCGAGAAACAGCGCCGGAGCGGGCGGCGGGTCGACCCAATCGACGCCTACACCAGCGTGCCACGCCCCTCCCCGGTAATGGTCTGGACGCCCGCCCAGACCCGCCTGTTCCTCGAAGAAGCCCAACGCCACCGGCTGTTCGCCCTGTACCGGCTCATCGCCTTGCGCGGGCTCCGCCGCGGCGAAGCCTGCGGGCTGCGCTGGAAGGAGGTCGACCTGGACGGCCAAGCCCTCACGGTCAACTGGCAGCTGGTACAGCTGGCGTGGCAGGTACACGAAGGCACCCCGAAGACCGACGCCTCCGTACGGACCATCGCCCTGGACGCCGAAACCGTACAGGTATTGCGTGCGCACCGGCAGCGGCAACTTCAGGAGCGCCTCGCCGCAGGGTCGGCATGGAGGGACAGCGGGTTCGTCTTCACCCAGCCCTACGGCGACCGGCTGCATCCCCAGCACGTCTCTGACCAGTTCCTCTGGCTTGCCTACCTGGCCGGCCTGCCACCGATCCGCCTGCACGACCTGCGCCATGGCGCCGCATCGCTCATGCTGGCCGCCGGGGTGGAGATGAAGGTGGTGCAGGAAACGCTGGGACACACCTCCAGCGCCTTCACCGCCGACACCTACACCTCGGTCTACCCGCAAGTGGCCACCGCGGCGGCCGAGAAGACCGCCGCCCTGCTCCTCGACGACGAAGACCAGACACAGCCCGGAAAACTCATCTCCCTGAGAGCCTGACAGTCGGATTAAGCATCCGGCCCCGCGATCGCCGCCTTCTCGCGGCGGAGCGGGGCCGTTGCTCTTCCGCAGAACCCCGAGGAGGGTGAATGGATCATGGTGTGTGCAGGGTTGGTGCACGCGAGCACGCACGGAGCACGATCGCCCTAGAACTTTGCTCCAGACAGAATCCGATGGACCGTTCCCGCAGGTCAGAGCCATGATCAGCGCGCGCCCTGCAGGATTCGAACCTGCGACCGTCGGATTAGAAGTCCGGTGCTCTATCCAGCTGAGCTAAGGGCGCTCCCGCCTTATTGTGCATGATCCTGCGACTTGTCATGCACTCGTTTTCCCCGTGTCAGCCCTCCGGCCTCCTGACACCGCCCGCGAGCAGCGTTCCCGCAGGCCTTGATGCTCAGCGCCCAGCATGCCCCATCGCCGTGGGAACGGGCGGAAAAGGCGGGGCGCTCGTGGGGTGGGAAGGTCTAAGCTGTCGTGGCATGGTCGCGACGCTCCTGCATGAAATCCCCCTGCAGGGCGGGGATGTGACTGACGGGGTGGTGCGGGTCGGGGACACCGTGCGGAGACCGGTCAGTGCGTCCACGCCCGCCGTGCATGCCCTGCTGAGGCATCTTGAGGCCGTTGGATTCGCGGGGGCGCCGCGCGTGTTGGGCGTCGATGGGCTTGGGCGGGAGATGCTCACCTACCTTCCGGGCGTCAGCGGGTTGCGGCTGGAGAGTGTGACGGATGAGGCGCTCGGGTGTTTAGGGATGCTGTTGCGGGACTACCACGATGCGACGGCTGGGTTTCCGCTGACCTTGGAGGGGTGGGAAGGCGGGTCGAATGATGACAGGGCGCCGGAAGTTCTTGGGCATTGTGATTTAACGCCGGATAACGTGATATTTCGGGCGGGGCGGCCGTACGCGATGATCGACTTTGATCTGGCCCGGCCCACCACTCGGCTCTTCGACGTCGTGACCACGCTGCGGCACTGGGCGCCCATCGCCGATCCCGTCGACCGGGCGCCGCTGCTCCGCAATCTCGACGTGGGTGCACGGCTGCGGCTCTTCTGCGACGCGTACGGTCTCCCGCCACGTGATCGGCGGCGGCTGCTCGAGCTGGCGAGGCTGCGGTTTCAGCGTTCCTACGCGGTCATGCGAGACCGCGCGGCGGCCGGTGGCAACTGGGCGAAGATGTGGGCGGGAGGCGCGGGTGAGCGCATCCGCCGGGCGGCGGCCTGGCTGGATGTGCACGAAGATGAGCTCCATGCCCATTTGGTATGACCCCCTTGGCCTCGCTCTCGGCGTGGCGCTTGATCGGCTGATCGGAGATCCGCGTAGTGCCGCCCACCCGGTCGCGGTGTTCGGGCGGGCGGCGGCAAAGCTGGAGCAATCCCTATATGGCGACACGAAGGCGCATGGAGTGCTGCATGTGGCCATCTGCGTAGGGGGCGCGGCTGGGATCGGGGTTGTGGTGCAGCGACTCCCCAGCCCCAAGGCGCGTACGGTCGCCACAGCCCTCGCCACCTGGGCCGTGCTCGGCGGCACCACGCTGGCCCGTGAGGGCGCCTACATGGCCGATGCCCTCGAACGCGACGACCTGGAACGGGCCAGGGACAGGCTGCCGCATCTGTGCGGGCGGGATCCCGCCGCGCTGGAGGCGGCCGAGCTGGCGCGGGCCACGGTCGAGTCGTTGGCGGAGAACACCTCCGACGCCGTCGTGGCGCCGTTGTTCTGGGGAGCGGTGGCGGGGGTGCCGGGGCTGCTGGCGTACCGGGCGATCAACACGCTGGACGCGATGATCGGGCACCGGTCACCGCGTTACCAGCGGTTCGGGTGGGCGGCGGCTCGGCTGGACGACGTCGCGAATTACGTTCCGGCCCGGGTGACGGGGCTGCTCACGGTCCTTGCCGGGCCGGACCGGCGGCAGGCGCTGGCCGTCCTGCGGCGGGACGGGCATCGGCATCCCAGCCCGAACGCCGGCCGCTGCGAGGCCGCGTTCGCCGGCGCGCTCGGGGTCACCCTGGGCGGCACGAACGTCTATGGCGGGCGGACCGAGCACCGTCCCACCATGGGCGACGGCCCCAAGCCCGACGTCGGGGACATCCGCCGTGCCGTACGCCTGACCGGGATGGTGAGCGTGGCGGCGGCCGGCGCCGCCGTGGCCGCTTCCTTCTTGCTGAACCGAGCCGCGGCGGGCCGTCGACAGGGAATCCGGTAATCGGTCAGAGCGGATGGTAATCAGCCAAACGTTGTTTTTCACATGACGCTGTTCAGGTTGAGCACCAGCCAGATCACGAATATCGAGATCAGCGTTATTCCGATCATCGCCTTCGCAGCGCTGTTCGCGACTTCCTTCCTGGCCGTGACCTGCTTGGCGCTCTGCTTCCACACCTGACGCATGATGATCATGGTCTGGAAGCGGCGGCCGAGGGCGAATACGGCCAGGGCGAGGAGGATGAATAAGAAGACACGACCGTCTGCAGATTCCACGGAGATCCCCCTGTGGCCTTGAAGAGGTTAATGCCCCCGAAACATTTGAGAACACAGGATACTCGGACGGCCGCGGTTTGTAATTAGATTATCGGGTCGAGGTCCACCACGATCGGCGCGTGATCGGACGGCCCCTTGCCCTTGCGGGCCTCGCGATCGACGTACGCCGACCGCACCCGCCCCGCCACCTCCTCGCCGGCGTACACGAGGTCGATACGCATCCCCTTGTTCTGGTGGAACATCCCGGCCCGGTAGTCCCAGTAGGTAAACGGATGCGGCCCCTTCATCGGGGTGGGCACCACGTCGTACAGGCCGAGCGCGCGCAGCGCGGCCAGGGCCTCGCGTTCGGCGGGGGTGACGTGGGTGGCGCCGACGAACAGAGCCGGATCCCACACGTCGGCGTCCGTGGGCGCCACGTTGAAGTCGCCGCATGCCACCAGCGGCAGGTCGGTCTCCGCGGCGAGCGCGTCCCGCAGCGCGGCGAACCAGTCGAGCTTGTAGAGGTAGTGGGGCGAGTCGACGGTACGGCCGTTCGGCGCGTACAGCGACCACACCCGCAGGCCGGCGCAGGTCGCGCCGATCGCGCGGGCCTCGGGACGCGCTGCGCCCACGCCGTCCAGCTCAGCGAAGCCCGGCTCGCCGGGGAAGCTCAGCGTCACCTCGTCCAGGCCGACCTTGGAGAGCAGCGCGACCCCGTTCCACCGCCCGTCGCCGTGCGCCGCGGCGGCGTACCCGAGCGCGCCCACCTCCGCGATGGGGAACGCCTCCGCCGGGCACTTGGTCTCCTGCAGGCAGACGATGTCGGGCTTGGTCTCGGCCAGCCAGTCGAGCAGCCGGGGCAGGCGTGCCTTGACGGAGTTCACGTTCCAGGTAGCCAGGCGCATGCTCTCAGCCTGCCACCGACTGCCACGGTTCGGGACGACTCCCCCGAGCCGAGCGCCGCCGCCCACCGGGCCGTGAGATCGTTGACCGGATTGCGCATCGGCCCAGCGCGAGCGGCGACGATCAGCGGCTGGTCCAGAGCGGCTTGTTGGCGCGGGAGTAGATGATGACGCGGCCGTCGTTGGAGACCCCAGCCACGCCCCCGGGTTGCCTGCCGTCCCCGCGCCACAGCTCCAGTGCCCGCGCCCAGGCGGCGGTGGCGTCCTCGGGCCGGTCCGCGGCCCGGCCCTCGGCGGCCAGACGCCGGAAGCACCCGAGGTCCACCTCGTCGGGGGAGTAGCCGGCGGTCGTGCTGGCGATACGCTCGCCAAGGGTCTTACGCAGCTGCGACACCTTGAGCTGGACGATGGTCTTGGCGGTCTTGGGCGGGTCGTCCTCCCAGAGCGCCTCGATGAGCCGGTCGACCGGCACGTACGAGCCGTGGTGCGCCGCGAGCAGCCCGAGCACGCACTGCTGCTGGGCTCCCTCGATCGGGATCTGGGCGCCCCCGACGTGCACCTCGACCGGGCCGAGCACGCGGATCTCCATCCCGCCCGAGCATAGTGTGTCAAACCGCCTTCATCAGCGCGGTGGACACCTCCTCGAGGAGCCCGCCGACGCCCTGGTCCATGGCCGCCTTGGCGTGCCGGACCGCGTCGAGGGCGTTGCCCGCGGCACTGGGCGAGTCCTCGACGACCATGCGCAGCTCCACCTCCAGCGGGGAGCCCCCGAACCCCTCGCCGTCCAGCCGAATGTAGGCGACCTTGCGGTCCTCCATGAACGGTATGTACTGGGCGCCGACGTGCGCGGCCGCGCCCGCGCCCGTGACCTTGGTGGCCTTCTTGCTCGCCATCCGCGAGGCGTCCTGAAGGTTGACGAAGTCCATGTTGCCGCCGCCGAGCAGCTGGTGTCCGCTGCCCAGGCGGACGCCGCTCGCCGTCAGCGCGTCGACCAGCGCCCGGTGCAGGAGCGTGGCGCCGAACGAGCTCTTCAGGTCGTCGCCGAGCAGCGGCAACCCGGCCTCGGCGAAGCGGCGCCGCCACTGCGGGGAGCGGGCGAGGACGGCCGGCATGCAGTTCACGAACGCGCAGCCGGCGTCCAGGGCGGCCCGCGCGTACCGCTCGGTGGCCTGCTGCGCGCCCGTGGGCAGGAAGTTCAGCACCACGTGGGTGCCCGTGGCCGCCAGGTGCGCGGCGACGTCTTCCGGCGTTGCCGCGCCGCGCGGGTCGACCAGGTCCGCTGAGCCCGGGCCCACGCCGTCGGCCAGGATTCCCTCCACGACCGGCACCCCGAGATGCGGCACGGCGGCGAACGCGCGGGCGTTGTTGGGCGGTGTCCAGATGGCCTCCGACAGATCGCGGCCGAGCTTGGCCGCGTTGACGTCGAAGGCGGCGGTGAAGCGCACGTCGGAGATCGCGTAGCCGGCGCACACGGGGTGCCGCAGACCGGGCGCGTCGCCGCCGCGGTAGTACTCGACGCCCTGTACGAGGGACGACACGCAGTTGCCCACGCCGATCACGGCCACGTTCACGGTAGTCATGACGGGATTAGATCAGCCCCGCGCGCCGGGCCAGCGCGGCGGCCTCCACACGGGAGTTCGCCCCCAGCTTGGCCAGGATGTTCGAGACGTGCACGCCCGAGGTCCTGGCGGAGATGAACAGCCGCTCGGCGATCTGGCGGTTGCTCAGCCCTTCGGCGACCAGGCCGAGCACCTCCAGCTCCCTGGCCGACAGGCGGAGGTCGCCGGTGAGACCGACCCTGAGCGTGGCGGCGGCCGCTTCGACCTCCCGCCGCAGCGGCTCAGCGCCCAGGCTCGCGGCGATCGCGGCCGCCTCGCGCAGCGGCTCGCGGGCGCCCGCCCGGTCCTGCTCGGCCGCCCTGACCAGGGCCTGCCCCAGCGCGTACGGCTGCCTGACGGACCGCCAGCACGCAACGGCCGCCGCCCACGACCCGCCGCACTCGGCCTCGAACGTAGCCCGGTACGCCTCCTGCACCGGCCCCGTCGTGGCGATGCCCGCAGGCGCCTCCCGCACGCGGCCGACGCGGGCCGCCAGCACCAGCAGCGGCCAGGCGTACCGACGGCTCTGCCGGAGATCGTGCTCGGCCAGCACGTGGTCGACCACCAGTCCGGCCCGCACCAGGTCCGACTGGGCCACCGCGAGCCGGCACTCCAGCAGGTCGGGCTCCAGACAGGAGTCGTAGCCGCGCGACCGCCCGCGCATCAACGGCCTGGCCAGGCGGACGACGCCGTCGGCCTCGGCCAATGCCCCTTCCCAGACGGCGACCGTCCCCAGCACCATGAGGATCCAGGCCCGATGGATCGGCGCCGGGTCCAGGGCGAGCGCCGCGCGGATGACCTCACGGGCCTCCTGCCAGCGGCCGAGCGAGACGAGCGGCTCGGCGAGGTTCGCGGCCAGGTGGGCGCCCCTGGTGCGGGCCATGCCCAGACGTCTGGCCCTGGACATGCCCTCGCGGGCCACGGACTCGGCCCTGGCGTGCTCGCCCGCGGCCTCCAGCACATCGGCCTCACTGGCGTAGGACATGAGCAGGCTGTCGTCGTCGGGCGCGCCGGACCTGAACTCGGCGTACAGGCTCGACGCGGTGCCGAGGTCGCCGTCGAGCGCGGTGAGCGCGGCCAGCGTGACCATGGCCCGGGCGTCGCCGAGCGCGAGCGCCTCCTCGGCGTGGGCGCGGGCCTCGGCGTCCTGGCCGTTCCAGGCGAGCGTGGTGGCGAGGGAGCCGATCAGCCTGGCCTCGCGCGGGGCCAGGCGTACGGCTTCACGCAGGTCTCCGAGGCCCTCCTCGCCGAGCAGGTCGCGGACGGCGACGCGCAACTCCAGCAGGTGCGCGGCCCGCAGCGGGTCGTCCACCTCTTCCAGCGCCCGGGTGGCCAGCTCCTCGGCCCGCTCGGCGTCACCTTCGCACAAGGCGTCCCGCGCCGCGTGCTCCAGCACCCACGTATGATCCCGGCCCCGCGTGTGGGCGTCGTCCCACAGCTCAAGCACACGTTCCCAGCGGCCGGCCTGCCAGGCGGCGTCGAAGGCACGCCGCCGGTCCCCCGCCGCGTACCAGTGGTCGGCGGCAAGCTCCGGCCACGCCTCGGCGCAGCGGGCGTGCAGGCGGCGCCGCTCCCCCGGCAGCAGGTCGTCGTAGACGGCGTCGCGGATCAGGGCGTGTCTGAAGGCGTAGCCGTCCCCGTCCACGAGCAGCAGTCGCGCGCGTACGATCGGCCGCAACGCGTCGTCGAGCGCCAGCTCGTCCAGCCCGGCCACGGCCGCCAGCACCTCGTGCGGCGTCCTGCGACCGGCCACGGCGGCGATCCGCAGCACGTCCAGGCTGGGCGGGCCGAGCCGGTCGGCCCCGGCGAGCAGCAACTCGCGCAGCGAGGCCGGGGTGGCCACGCCGGCGCCGGCGTCGGCCAGCGCCTCGACGAACAGCGGGTTGCCCTCGCTCCGCGCCACGATGGAGTCCAGCTCCGCGCGGCCGGCTACGACACGCGGATCGGGGTCGCAACCCAGCATGCGGGCCACCTCCTCGCGCCCAAGCGGCGGCAGCCTGATCACCTCGGCGGCCGGGAGCCGCAGCGGCTCACGGGAGGTCACGATCACCAGCACGCCCGGCCGCATCAGATTGCGCAGCAGGAACACCAGCAGGTCACGGGTGGCCTGGTCGGCCCAGTGCAGGTCCTCCAGCACGAGCACCACGGGACGCCGCTCGGCGGCCCGCTCGACCAGCAGGAG
This sequence comes from Nonomuraea sp. 3N208, assembly GCF_052245935.1. Classification (NCBI taxonomy): domain Bacteria; kingdom Bacillati; phylum Actinomycetota; class Actinomycetes; order Streptosporangiales; family Streptosporangiaceae; genus Nonomuraea; species Nonomuraea sp. 3N208. Next base: position 68,179 of record NZ_JBQQBR010000020.1, read on the forward strand.
CACCTCCTCGAACAGCCGTGCCCGCCCCAGCCCGGGCAGCTCCGTCACCTCTCCCAGTTCGGGCAGCAGCCGCGCCAGCCCGCCGCGCCCGCCGCCCGGCACCAGCCCGCCTCCGTGCTCCCTGACCAGCCGCCGCAGCACGGGCACGAACGGCGCGTACGCCGTCCCGCCCGGGTCGGCGCCGCCCTCCGCGACGAGCGCGTCGATCCCGCCGGCGAACTCGCGGACGAGGCGGGACTTGCCGATGCCCGCCTCGCCGACGACCAGCACGGCCGCCGGTGTGGCGGCCTGCGCCGCGGCCAGCCGCCGCAGCTCGGCCTCACGTCCGACGAACACGTCACTCATTATGAAGAGGCGGCTAAGCATCTTGCCCGATGTGTCCTAGGCACCTGCTCAAGCACCGTCGTCGGCATGATGATCCGCTCGATGACCCTGATGATGGCCGCCTCGATAGCCGGGCTGTTCGGCTTCTACCTGCTGTTCTCCGCGGTCCCCCTGTACGCCGCGACGGGCGGCGCCGGCGAGCTCGGCGCGGGGATGACGACGGCCACCATGATGCTCGCCACGGTCCTGGCCGAGCTGGCCGTCCCGTGGCTGCTGTCGAGGTTCGGCTACCGCACCGTGATGGGGCTGGGCCTGGCGCTGCTCGGCGGGCCCGCCCTGCTGCTGCCGCTGTCGGCCGCGCTTCCGCTGGTCCTGGCCGTCTCTCTGCTGCGCGGGGCCGGGCTCGGCATCGTCGTGGTCGTGGGCACGGCGCTGACCGCCGAGCTCGTGCCCGCGGAGCGACGCAGCGAGGGCCTCGGCGTATACGGCGTGGCGGTCGGCATACCGTCGATCCTCGGCCTGCCCCTCGGCCTGTGGGCCGGCGACGCGCTCGGCTTCACGCCCGTCCTGGTCGTGGCCGGGCTGGTGCCCCTGGCCGGGCTCGTGACCGTGCGCGGGCTGCCGGCCACCAGGCCCGCACGTGTGACCGCCCGGCACTCGACGCAGGCACGCGGGCTGGTCGGGCCCGCGTTGCTCTTTGCGGCGGTGACCACCGCGACGGGCGTCATGGTGACGTTCCTACCGCTGGCGGGCTCGCCTGAGCTGGCCTCGGCCGCGCTGCTCACCCAGTCGCTGGCGACTCCGGTGGCCCGTTGGCTGGCCGGCAGGTTCGGCGATCGGCACGGCTCGGCCCGCCTGCTGATGCCGGGCCTGCTCGCCGCCGTCACGGGGATTGGGCTGCAAACCCAGGTCGACGGCCCGGTCGCGGTGGTGGCCGGGATGGCGGTATTCGGGGCCGGGTTCGGGGTGCTGCAGAACGCGACGCTGGCGGTGATGTTCGAGCGCGGCGAGCCCTCCCGCGTCAGCGCCCTGTGGAACCTGGCCTTCGACGCGGGGATGGGCGCAGGGGCGATGGGCTTCGGTCTGCTGCTCGGCCACACCGGTTACCCGCTCGGCTTCGCCCTGGTGGCCGCGCTCATGGCCGTCACGCTGCCGCTGACCAGGGTCAGGCCGGCGCTCGCTCCACTCCCACGGTGATCTCGTTGCCGAGCCGGCGGCCGGCGAGCAGCTCGAGGTCGTCGCCGCTCCAGAACCTGCCGGGGTCGTACCAGTTGGGGCGGCGGCCGGTCGGCAGCAGCCCCATCTCCTCGTAGGTGACGGCCACGACCTCGGCGCAGTAGGCGCTCTCCAGCGCCACCTCTTTGCGGGTCCGGCGCGGGACGCGCCCTCTGAACCAGCGGGCCGCCAGGCGGGCGGTGGACGGGAACGGGGTGCCGTCGAGGCGGGCGACCGTACGCAGGGCCGCGTCCTCCATCTCCGGGGTGGCCTCCGGCTCCAGCTGGCGCAGCCAGGGCCGCTGACCGTATTTGTTCACCCACACCGTGACCGCGGCACGCAGGTCGTGCAGCTGCACCCCGCGATGGTGGGTGCCGGCCCACAGGTCCGGCAGCGACCTGCCGAGCTCGGCGTGCCACATCATGGGCGGCAGGTCCTCGATCACGATGGCCATGCCCACGTGGTTGACCGGGCTGTTGGTCATCGTCTGGATCGCGCGGTCGGGGACCGAGCGCCCGCGGAAGACCCACAGGTCGCCGGTCCTCGTCACCTTGACGGCCTCGTCGAGAGTCAGCACACCGCTAGCGTCTTCGGTTCTCTGTGTTTACGCAAAACGAACATCGGCGTAGCCTCGTCGCACGCCGACCGAGGCCGGGCAGTGATCCGGTGGAAGCCGAAGCCGCGTCCGTCCGGCAAGCCGGGCGAACCTTGGCTGTGAACCGCGTTGTCGGGGCCTGACTCCGCACTTCTGGAGGGAATGCGGCTCTTGGGCCACCGCCCCGCCGGATGCTATCCCGTTGATGCGGACACCAACGGGGGCGGGGACCGAGCGCCAGTCAGGCACCCGGCTGTGACAGAAAGTCATCTCACGATTACGGTCCATCGCAACCAATCACGTGGGAGAAATCCAACAACAGATCTACCAGTAACCACCGGCTCGCATGGCGAGCGCCATCAACAGGTCATACTCTAGGCAACTATGCGCTGGTGGAAGATGCTCGGTCTGGCCGGAATCATGGGCGTCGCGGCCACGGGAGTGGTGATCGCGCGAGCCGAGCGACGGCGCCGCGCCTACACGCCCGAGGAGATTCGCACTCGCCTCCGGGACCGGGCCCATACTCAGCCGGAGGGCCGCAGCTCGTAAACGAACACGACGTCGGCGTAGGCCGGGTTGTCCACGTAGCCCTGGACGCTGCCCTGATAGGCGCGCTGATAGTTGACCACCCAGGGCAGCGCCGCGGCCGCCCGCTGGTCCAGCACCCGCTTGGTGGCCTGCTCGTACGCCCGCTGCGCCGCGTGTTTGTCGGTCACGGTCAGCTCGGGCACCGTGTCGAGCAGTGCGTCCAACCCCTGGTCCTTGAGGTAGGTCAGGTTGAACACGGGCGGCTCGGCGCTGTGGAAGACGTTGCCGAAGTAGGAGTAGCCGTCGGCGTAGTCGGGCCACCAGTACATGACGAAGATGTCCTGGCCCTTTTTCCTGCCCCGGTCCCACTGCGCCGTCCAGGGCATGGCCGTGGCCTCGACCCGGACGTTGAGCGGCTTCAGCGTGGCCTCCAGCCGTATGGCGAGCAGGCGCCAGTCGGTGTCACCCTCCCCGTACGTCAGGCGCAGCCGCAGCGGCCGGCCTCCCGGGCCGTAGCCCGCCCGGCGCAGCAGCCGCTGCGTGGCGATCAGGTCCTGCCGGGACACGCGGCCGGGGACGTAACCCATCAGCCCTTCGGGGATGACGCCGCTGGCCGGCGAGCCTGCCCCCTTCAGATCCTTGATGAGGCCCTGGTAGTCGACGGCCTTCTGCACGGCGCGCCGCACCCGCACGTCTTTCATGGGACCGCTCTCGGTGTTGAACAACAACATCGCCGTCTGGAACGACGGCCGGTCCGACGTACGCACGCCGGGTGTGACCAGCGCCCTGGCGAACAGGCGCGGGTTGAGCCGCTCGACGAAGCTCACCTCACCGCGCAGCAGCATGCGCCACGCCCGGTCGGCGTCCGGCACGACGCGGTACTTCACCGTGCTGTAGTGCGGCTTGTCCCAGCCACCCCAGTACTTGTCGTACGCCGTGAGCGTGAGCTCCTCCTCCTTGCCCTTCTGCCACTTGGCCACCGTGTACGGCCCGGAGCCCGCGTCCCTGCCCTGGCCGAACCACTTCCTGAGGTCGGGCGCCGCCTTGGTGTCGTAGATGTAGGCCGCGTACCCGGCCGAGGCCACCAGGTCGAGGGGCACCGGGTACTTGAGCACGAACGTCACCGTCGCCGGGCCCTCGACCCTGATCGAGGAGACGGCGTCCCAGATGTAGAACGCGCCGGTCTTGGCGGCGATGGTGCGCTCGATCGACGCCTTGACCGCCGCCGCGTCCAGCGGCCGGCCGGTGTGGAAGGTCACGCCGGGACGCAGGTTGAACGTCCAGGTGCGGCCGTCGGCGGAGGCCCGCCACGACGTGGCCAGGCGGGGGACGGACTTCTTGGTGACCGGGTTCCAGAGCGTGAGCGTCTCGTAGATGTTCTGGAAGGCGATGATCTCGTTGGAGAAGGAGCGGCTGGGGTCCCACTCCGTGATCACGTCCAGGTTCTGCACGTGTACGAACGGCGCCTCGCCTGCCGGGACCGATGGTGGTGCGGGGGTCGGCGAGCAGGCCGCGAGGAGCGCCAGCGCGACGGCCGCGGCGAGACGACGGCGCAACGCATCTCCCTCTGTCAGCGATGTACCCCGGGAAACCTACTCCAAGATCACGGAGGTCGGGGGTGCGTGTCAAAAAGTCCCGAAAAATTGGGCATTTTAGTGATCGGATTGCTATCCTCACCCTGTCCCGTCCGGGGTTGCCAGCAGGGGACCGACCGGAGTGAGGTGCCATGGGTCGTAGCCGAACGATCCGCATGAAGATCATCGGCCTACTGCTGGTGCCGCTGGCCTCCATGGTGGTGTTGTGGGGAGTCATCACCGCTGTCACCGCGACCGAGGGTTTGGAGCTGCGCGAATACAAGACACTCTGGACGAACCTGCGCCTTCCCGCGTACAAACTGATCAGCGAGATCCAGCGTGAGCGTCTCGTCTCGGCCAAACTCCTGCGGCACACGGCGGGCACCTCGGCCGTCGCCGAACAACGCACCCGCACCGACACCGTCAGAGACACGTTCAGACAGCTCTCCAGCACATCCAAGGACCGATCGGAAGAGATCCGCACACAGGTGGACGCGGTGTACACGCAACTCGACAGGCTCGACGCGATCCGAGGAGAGATCGACACGGGCCTGTCCGACCGTCTGCACACCGTGGAGGCCTACAACGCGATCATCGACACGCTCTTCGGCCTGCACCGCCGCGTCGCGCTCATTGACGACATCCCGATCTACGAGCAGTCCCGCGTGGTCATCGACATGAGCTACGCCAAGGAGCTGCTGACCCGGGAGCAGGCCATCGCACTCGGGCCGGTCACGGCCGCGGAGCGCAGGCTGTTCACCGAGATCGCCGGCAACCGGCGCTTCCTCATCGACCAGTCGCTCGCCGAGCTCGACCCGGCCCTGCGCGACGCCAACGCCACCCTGATAGCCTCCCCCGCCTACCAGCGGATGCGGATGATGGAAGAGCAGATCATCGCCGGCGGCATGCCCAAGGGCTGGCTCAGCGCGACGGAGGGGCTGGCCAAGTCGTTCAACGAGACGCAGATGCTGGCCAGCCAGGTGCTGAACGCGCGGGCCGAGCCGGTCGCCGACGAGGTGATCAATCGGACGTTCCTGCTGGCCGGCACGTGTTTCGCGCTGGTCGTGGTGTCGATCGCGTTCTCGCTGCGGATGGGTAACCGCCTGTCCAAGGAGCTGGGCGCACTCCGGCTGGTCGCCCTGGAGGTGGCCCAGGAGCGCCTGCCGCACGTGGTCGCCAAGCTACGCAAGGGCGAGAAGGTCGACATGCCGGAGTTGTCGGTGACGAGCACGACGACCGAGATCGACGACGTGGGCCAGGCCTTCTCCACCGTCCAGCAGACCGCCGTGGAGGCCGCGGTCGGCCAGGCACAGCTCAGCGAGGGCGTCGGCCACGTGTTCCGCAACCTGGCCAGGCGCAGCCAGACCCTGCTGCACCGCCAGCGCATCCAACTGGAGGACATGCAGCACCGGGCGACCGATCCGGACGCCCTCGAAGATCTTTTCAAGCTCGACCACCTGACCACCCGCATGCGCCGCCACGCGGAGGGCCTGATCATCCTGTCCGGCGCCACCCCGGGCCGCGGCTGGAGCCGGCCGGTGCCGCTGCTGGACGTGGCCCGCGGCGCGGCCGCCGAGGTGGAGGACTACCAGCGGGTCACCGTCGAGCCGATGCCGGCCAACCGCCTGGCCGGGCCCGTGGTCGGCGACGTGATCCACCTGATCGCCGAGCTCATCGAGAACGCCACCGTCTACTCCCCCGAGCACACCTCGGTCATCGTGCGCGGCGAGACGGCGGCCCGCGGCTTCGTCTTCGAGGTCGAGGACCGCGGGCTCGGGATGAGCGCAGAGGAGCTGGCCGAACTCAACGAGCGGCTGGCCAGCCCACCGGAGTTCGACCTGGCCGACAGCGACCGGCTCGGCCTTTTCGTCGTCTCCCGCCTGGCCGCCAGGCACGACATCCGCGTGACATTGCGCGGTTCACCATATGGAGGGACCACCGCCATCGTGTTGATCCCGGAAGAGCACGTGGCCGAACCCGAGGCTCCCGTGCTGCAGGAGCCCGTACGCCCCATGCGGGTGGTGCGAAGTGAGTGACGAGCGCTGGCTGGACGAGGACGCCGGTCCGATCGTCCCCGCCTACCTGCTGACCCGGGGCCGTACGGTGCCCGCGAGCGAGGCCATCGACCTCATCGCGGTGATCATCACCGCCGGCGGCCTGACGCCGCCGGTCGGCCTCGGCCCCGAACATCTGATCATCTTGCAGAAGTGCACCAAACCCACCCGGCTCGCCGACGTGGCCGCCGAGCTCAACCTGCCTGTCGGTGTGGTCCGCGTGCTGGTCGGCGACCTGCACGCGCGCCAGCTCGTGCAGGTCGAGCACCCGCCTCCCGCACCGGACGCCAAGGTGCTGCTGGAGGTGATCAGCGGGCTGAAGGCGCTGTGACATGGCGATCTCATGCCGACTTCTTAGACCGCTGTGACGTGCCTGCGGTTGAGCTGCCCGTAGACCGTGGCGAACACCGTGGCCACCGCCCCGGCCGCGGTGGCCACGCCGAAGACCCACTGATAGCCGGTGATGCCGGGCTGGGCGGCCAGGATGGCGGCGATCACGGCGCCCGAGGTGCTGCCGCCCACGATCCGTACGAGCGCGTTCACGCCTGCCGCCACGGCCGTCTTGCCCGGGTCCACGTGCTCGACGGCCATGGTGCCCAGGGCCGCGTAGCCGACGCCGAGGCCGACGCCCATGAGCGAGGCGGCCACGTACAGGTGGGCAGGGGTGTCGTGCAGGTACACCAGCCACAGCGCGGCCAGGCCGGTGACCGCGGAGCCTGCCGCGACCATGGTCGAGGCCTGGAAGACCCGCATGAGCCGGCCCGCGAACAGCGAGATCACCAGCATGAACAGCGTGCTCGGCAGCAGGTAGAGCCCGACCTCCAGGGTCGAGGCGGACAGCCCGGACACGGGCGACTGGGCGAACCCGGACATGCCCGTCAGGATCGTGAAGAACGCGAACCCGAGCAGCATCGAGGCCACCGTCGCGCCGACCGTGCCCCGGTGCACCAGCATCGACATCTCCACCAGCGGCTCGGCCACCCTCCGCTCGACCAGGACCCAGACCGCGGCCAGCAGCCCCGCAGCGGCGAACAGGCCGAGCACGCCCGGCGAGGTCCAGCCCCATGAGCCGCCCTCGCTGATGCCCAGCAGGAGCGCCACCAGCCAGGCGGCCATCAGCGCGGCGCCGAGCAGGTCGGGGCGGGCCCGCACGGCCGGGGCGTGGTCGCGGACGAGGAAGGCCACGATGATCGCGGCCACCAGGGAAATGCCGGCCATGATCCAGAACACCAGGTGCCAGTCGCCCGCGGCGAGCCCGGCCAGGATCATCCCGCCGCCGGCGCCGAACCCCATCGTCGCGCTCACCACCCCGATACCGGTCGCCAGCTGCTGCCGGGGCAGCACGTCGCGTACCACCCCGATCGACAGCGGCACGAGGGCGGCCACGGCGCCCTGCAGCACGCGCGCCACCAACAGCCAGGCCAGCGAGGTCGCCAGGGCCGCCATGACCGAGCCGATCACCAGCAGGGCCAGCGCGCCGAGGATCATCGTGCGCCTGCCGTACATGTCGCCGAAGCGCGACAACAGCGGCGTGGCCACCGCGGAGACCAGGAGGCTCAGCGTGAGCGTCCAGCTCACGGCGGCAAGAGAGGTGCCCAGCTCGCGTTGCAGCACTGGAAGCAACGGCACCACCGCGGTGTTCTGAAGTGCGGCGATGGATGCGCCGAAGGCCAGCGCGATCACTCCCGGCCAGGGGTTCCTGTTCGACGTCGTGCGTGCGCTCGATGCGACGGCTGTCGCCATCTCGGCTCCTTTAGATAACTTAGGTAAGTAACAAGAAGCGATAATACATACGTAAGTTAGGTAAGCAAACGAGATGGACGAAGATCTCAACAGAACGGTGTCGGCCTTCCGCACGCTCGTGACCACCCTCAAGCGCGGCAAGACCCACGAGCGGCTGACCGAGGCCGCGGGCATCCGGCTCGACCGGCCCGGCGTGGAGATCCTCGTCAGCCTGCTGGACGCGGGCGAACCGCGCAGGATCGGCGCGATCGCCGAGGCACTTCAGGTGGAGAGCCCGCATGTGACCAGGCACGTCGCCGCGCTGGAGCAGCGCGGCCTGGTCGAGCGCGTCCGCGACCCCGACGACGGCCGGGCCTGGCGCATCGCCCTCACCCAGGAGGGCGCCGAGGCGGCGGGCAAGTGCCGCAAAGTGACCACCGACTGGTTCGAGGGAGCGTTGGCCGACTGGTCGGCGGCGGACCGGACGGAGCTGGCCCGGTTGATGGAGAAGCTCGCGGACGACGTCACCGCCCATCTGAGGGCTCAGCTGGTCATCAAGTGAGCAGCACCTCCTCCGCCCGGTGGCAGGCCACCTGACGGTCCTTCAGGTCCCGCAGAGGAGGCGCCTGCTCGCACGCCGGCACGGCGATCGGGCAGCGCAGCCGGTACGGGCAGCCCGTCGCCGCCGGCACGGCCTCCGTCCGCCCTCTGGCCTCGGGCGGAGACCCGCCGAGCTTGGGCACGGCGTCGCGCAGGGCCTTGGTGTACGGGTGGGCGGGCTCGGCCAGGAGGCCGGCTGTGGGCCCCGACTCGACGACGCGGCCCGCGAACAGCACGTGGGACGTGCGGCACAGCCGCTCCACGACCGCGAGGTTGTGGGTGATGAGCAGGCGCTCGGTGTCCAGCCCCGCCAGCAGGTCGAGGATCTTGGCCTGGACCGTCACGTCGAGTGCGCTGGTGGGCTCGTCCAGGATGAGCAGGCGGGGCCCGACGGCCAGGGCCCGGGCGATCACGACGCGCTGGCGCTGGCCTCCGGAGAGCTGGTGCGGCCTTCGGGCGGCCAGGTCCGGGTCCAGGCCGACCTGTTCGAGCAGCTCCTCGACCCGGGCTCGCTCGCCTCTGGGGAGTGCCTCGGCTATGGAGGAGCCGATACGCATCCGGGGGTCGAGGGCTTCGGCCTGGAAGACGGGTTGGACGTCCTTACGGAACGCCCGCATGTCCGCCCTTTTCAGCGTTTGGTCGCCGTACCAGATATTTCCTGAGATGGGGGTGAGGAGGCCCAGGAACGCCCGCGCCAGCGTGGTCTTGCCGGAGCCGCTCTCCCCGATCAGGCCGACGCCGCCCTCCGTGATGTCCAGGCTCACGTCGTGCACGACGGGGCGTTTGCCGTACCCGAGCGTCACGCGCTCGGCCCTCAGCATGGTCACGGCAGCGCCTCCAGCAGCTCGCGCGTGTACGGGTGGGACGGAGCGGCCAGCACGTCCGCCGCGGGCCCCGACTCGACGACCGCGCCGTCCTTCATGACGAGCACCCGGTCGGCGATCGTGGACACCAGGGCCAGGTCGTGGGAGACGAGCAGGAGCGCCAGGCCCCGCTCGGCCCGCAGCCTGCGCAGCACGCCCACCACCTCGGCCTGCACGGTCACGTCGAGGGCGCTCGTAGGCTCGTCGGCCAGGATCACCTCCGCGCCCAGAGCGATGGCCAGCGCGATGGCGAAGCGCTGGGCCTGACCACCCGAGACCTCGTGCGGATAGCGGCGCAGGAGCTCCGGGTCGAGCAGCACGGCCTCCATGGCCTCCGCCATCACCTGCTCGGTGGCGTCCCTTCCGTGGAGCCGGAGCGCGCGGCGCATGAGGACGCCGAGCCGGGTGGCGGGGCTGAGCGCGGCCTGCGGTGACTGCATCACCAGCGCGGCTCTGGCGCCGCGGATCTCGCGGAGACGGCGCGGCGGGGCGGTCAGCATGTCGACGCCACACACCCTGATTTGTCCCGAAATTTCGGCATCCTGGGTGAGGCCCAGCAACGAGAGCAGTGTGGTCGATTTGCCGGAGCCGCTTTCCCCCACGATCGCCACGCACTCGCCCTCGCCCACGTCCAGCTGAGGAACGTCGGCCACGACACGTCCCCCGTACCGGACCCGGAGGTCACGCACCTCGATCACTTGACCGCCCTTCGCGGGTCGAGGGCATTCCTGAGGCCCTCGCCGAGCACGTTGAACGCGAACGCCGTCACGAGGATCGCCAGCCCGGGAAAGGTCACCACCCACCAGTTCGTGGTGAAGAGGGTCTGGCCCTGCTGCACCATCAGCCCCCACTCGGCCGTCGGTTCCTGCGCGCCCAGCCCCAGGTACGACAGCGCGGCAGCGGTCAGGATCACCCCGCCCGCGTCCAGCGAGACCTGGACCAGGACGGGGGTGAGCGAGTTCGGCAGCACGTGCCTGAGGATGATCAGCGGCGCGGGCACGCCGAGGCACCGGGCGGCGTCCACGTAGCTGCGGGTGGCGACCGACGCGGCCACCGAGGCGGACAACCGCGTGTACCACGGCCACCAGGTCACCGCGATGGCCAGCACGACGGTGTTCACGCTGGGCTGCAGCACCACCGCCAGGGCCAGGGAGAGCAGGAGCGCGGGGAAGGCCAGGAACACGTCCGTGACGCGCATGATCACGTCCCTCACCCAGCCGCCCGCGTACCCGGCCACCACGCCGAGCGTCACTCCGACCACCGCCGAGACGGCCAGCACGGCGACGGCGATGAACAACGACGTGCGGCCGCCGTACAGGATCCTGCTGAGCAGGTCCCGCCCGACGTTGTCGGTGCCGAACCAGTGCGCGGCGCTCGGCGGCTCCAGCAACTCCAGCGGGTTCGGCTCGTCCGGGTACGGCGCGAGCCACGGAGCCAGAATCGAGGTCAGCACGACGACCACGATGAGGGCCGCCCCGAAGGCCGCGAACCGGTCGGGGATCCTGGGCAGCGTGCGGCGCAGCGGCGCCTGCGTGCCGGTCATCGTGCCCTCACCCGCGGATCGACGACACCCTGCAGCAGGTCCACGACCAGGTTGGCCAGGGTGTACACGAGGGCGACCAGGAGGGTGACGCCGGCGATGGCCGGGGTGTCCAGCGACTTGATCGACTCGGCGGCGTAACGGCCGAGACCCGGCCAGTTGAAGACGGCCTCGACCAGGAAGCCATTGACGATCGAATACGCGAACACCAGGGCGATCAGCGACAACACCGGGCCCAGCGCCGGTCTTAGGGCGAACCTGGTCAGGATGGACGTCTCGCCGAAGCCGAGCGCGCGCTCCAGCCTGGCGTGGTCCTGCCCGGACTCCTCGATGAGGGCCGCCCTGGTCATCTGGGCGATCACGCCGGTCGGGTAGGCGGCCACGACGAGGGCGGGCAGCACCAGGTGTTCGAGGGTGCTGGTGAAGATCGGCCAGTTGCCGGTGATCAGGGCGTCGACGATGGTGATGTTCGTCCAGAGGGTGAGGGGGCTGGTGGTGTCGAGCGAGGAGTCGTACTCGCCGGCGATCGGGAACCAGCCCAGATTGCCGGCGAAAATCAGCTGCATGGCCAGGGCCAGCCAGAAGACCGGCACAGAGACGGCGAGCATGCTGGTGAACCGCACCCCGAAGTCCGGAAATTTCGTCTTATAGCGGGCGGCGAGCACCCCGATCGGGACGCCCACGACGACCGCGACCACCAGCGCCGCTCCCACAAGCTCCAGCGAGGCCGGGAAAGCGAGAAACAGGTCGTCGCGTACGGGCTGCCGGGTCCGCAGGCTGGTGCCCCAGTCGCCGGTGAACAGGTCACGGACGTAGTTCACGAACTGCAGGGGCATCGGGTCGTCGAGGCCGAACCGCTCGCGCGCCGCGGCGAGCTGCTCGGGTGTGGCCTTCGGCCCGGCGAACGCGACCGCGGGATCGCCGGGCACCAGCCGCATGACGGCGAACGTGAGCATGACCACACCGGCCACGACCAGGAGGGCCTGGCCGAGCCGGCGGGCCAGATAACGCGCCATGGATCAGCTTGCGCGCTTGAGCTCGTAGAAGAACACCACGTTGGGATAGGCGGGGTTGTCCACATATCCCTGGACGTCGTCCGTGAGCGCGCGCTGGTAGGTCTGCACGTACGGCACCGCCACCGCCGCCTGCTCCTCGATGATCTTCTTCTGCAGGTCCTGGTACGCCATCTCCGCCTTGAGCTGATCGGTCGCGGTGAGCTGCGGCAAGGCGTCGATGGCCGCGTCGACCTGGGCGTTCTTCAGGTAGGACAGGTTGAACTGCGGCTTCTCGGCGCTCTTGAAGACGTTCAGGAACCAGGAGTAGGCGTCCGGGTAGTCCGGATACCAGTACATGACGAAGATGTCCTGTCCCTGCTTCTTGCCCAGGTCCCACTGCGCGTTCCAGCTCATGGGCTTGGCCTGCAGGGTCACGTTCAGCTTCTTCAGCGTCGAGCTGAGCAGCGTGACCAGCAACTTCTGGTCCTCGTCGCCCTGGGCGTAGGTCAGGGAGAGCTTGAGCTCGGGGAGGTCGGGGCCGTACCCGGCATCCGCCAGCAGTTCCTGGGCCTTGGCCAGGTCCTGCTTGGGCTCCATCCCCGCGACGTGGCCGAGCAGACCCTGCGGCACCAGGCCGCTGGCCTTCGTGCCCGAGCCCTTGAGCGCGGCGATCAGGCCGTCGTAGTCGATCGCCGCCTGCAGCGCCTGCCGTACCCGCTCGTCCTTCGTCGGCCCTGAGGCGGTGTTGAACAACACGAGGAGGTTCTGGAACGACGGCACCTGCGCGGTCTGCACCTTCGCGGTCGTGCCCGCCTGCTGGAAGAGCTGCGGGTTCAGCCGCTGGACGAAGTTCACCTCGCCGTTCTGCAGCAGCTGCCAGGCCGTGGTGATCTCCGGCGTGACGCGGAAGGCGACCTTCTTGTACTGCTCCGGCCTCCAGCCGCCCCAATAGTCGTCGAACGCCTTCAGCGTGAGCTCGGTCTCCTTGCCCTTCTGCCAAGAGTCGATCGTGTACGGTCCGGTGCCCGCCGCGGTCTTGCCGTCGGGGTCCACGGCGTTCACGTCGTAGATGTAGGCCGCGTAGCCGGACGAGGCGACGAGGTCGAGCGGCGTGGCGTACTTGAGCGTGAACTTCAGCGTGGACGCGTCCACGGCCTCGATCGTATCGACCGCGTCCCAGATGTAGGCCGCGCCCCCCTTCTTCTCGATCGTCCGCTCGATGGCCTTCTTGGCGGCCTCGGCGTCCATCGTGGCGCCGGAGTGGAACTTCACGCCCTGCCGCAGCTTGAACGTCCACTCCTTGCCGTCGTTCGCCGAGCTCCACTCGGTGGCCAGGCGCGGCTCGGCCTTGCGGGACTCGGAGTTGTACCTGGTCAGGCCCTCGTAGATGTTCGACAAGGCGACGATCTCGTTGGAGTAGGAGGTCGCCGGGTCCCAATCGGTGACCACGTCGAGGTTGGGCACGTAGACGAACGTGCTGTCGTTGGCCTGCATGGTCGCCGACTGACTGCCGCTCGTCTGCGGCTGGGGCGTCCCGCCGGCGCCACGCACCTGGCCGCCCGCGCACGCGGATGCGGTCAAGGCCAGGACACCGGTGACTCCGGCCACGAGCAGACGCTTGTGCCAGCGCATGGTGGGGGGATCCTTTCGGTTTTCACCGGGCGAGGGGTCCGGCTGCTTTGACGTGTACCCGCACGGCGGGTTCGGAGAGGTAGCTCAACGGCACCTCGAGGAGATCGACGATCTCGACCCCGGAGGGATCCGCCCCCGCCGCGACGGCTCGCGCCGCCGCCTCCTCCTTGGCCCTTTCGATGGCTTCTGACCGGCTATCTCCCGCAGGCAAGATCGTATCGACTCTCCCGCTCGCCAGCGCTATGGCCGCGCCCACGGCGTTGGCCACTTCGGCGTGCTCGGGCCGGATCACCCGGCCCGCACCCGGGATGCGCTCCGGCAGGACGAACGCGCCGCCACCCACCGCGACCAGCGGTCTGTCGGATCTGCCGAGCGCCATCCTGTCCACGGCGTCGATCACCATCTCGTCCGCGACGGCCACCGCCCTTTCCAGCATGTCGGCGATTCCTTCCGACATGTCACCCAGGCGGGCACGCCAGCCTTCCCCGTCAGGCGGTGTACGGCCGGCGGCCACGGCGGCGTCGGTGATCGTCGGCGTGCTGCCGCCGAACACCAGCGCCTCCCGGACGATCCGGTAGCCGACCGAGTCCGGCCCGATCCCGTGATCTCTCACCACGGTCCCACCGCCGAGCGCGATGGCCAGGATGTCCGGCATGCGGAAGTTGGTGAGCACCCCGCCTATCTCGACCGCCGCCGCCGACTCCCTCGGGAACCCGCCGGCCAGCACCCCGAGGTCGGTGGAGGTGCCGCCCACGTCCACCACGATCGCGTCCGTCACCCGGGACAGGTACGCCGCCCCCCGCAGCGAGTTCGCCGGGCCGGAGCCGATCGTCGACACGGGCAGCCGCGCGGCGTGTTCAAGCGTCATCAGCGTGCCGTCGTTCTGCGCCAGGTACGGCCGGGCTCGCAGGCCGCGCTCGGCCAGGGCGGCGACCAGGGCGCCGGTCACGTGGGCGGCGACACCGTACAGCGCGGCGTTGAGCACGGTGGCGTTCTCGCGTTCGAGCAGGCCCAGCGAGCCGATCTCGTGGCTGAGCGAGACCGGCAGCCCGTACTCGGTCCGGACCAGCTCCTCGACCAGGCGCTCGTGCTCGCCGCTCGCCGGGCTGAACACGCTGGTGACGGCCACGGCCTCCGCCTCCACCCCGTCCAGGAAGCGGCGGATCGCGCCGAGGTCCGGCGGCCGGATCTCGCGGCCGTCGACGTAATGGCCACCCGGCACGACGGCCTCGCCGGCCGAGACGGCCTTGCGCAGGTCGCCGGGCCAGCCGGAGAGCGGCGGCACGGACGTGGTGGCGGGCGCGCCGAGCCGCAACACGGCCACCCGGCCGAGGTTGCGGCGCTCCAGGATCGCGTTGGTCGCGTGCGTGGTGCCCAGCATGACGCGGGTGATCCGGTCGTGCGCGTGCCCGGTGCTGTCGGACGCCTCGCCCTGTCCGCGTCCGAGCTCCGTGAGAACGGCGTCGAGTGCGGCCCGCAGCCCTTCGGTCACCTCCGGGGTCGTCGGGCGCTTCGCCTTGGCGATCATCCGGCCTTCGGCATCCAGCACGACCGCGTCGGTGTTCGTGCCACCGACGTCGATCCCGATCCTGAACTCCGGCAGGTCAGCCATGCGCCGTCAGCTCCTCGACCGGAACGTAGTCCAGCTCGTACCCGAACGCCCGCGGCCCGGCCGTCTCCAGCCCCTTGGGAGTACGCCAGAGAGGGTCGCACGGCCAGGCGAGCACCGTGACGCGCTGGCCGTATCTGAGGCTCTCGGTCTGGATGGCGACGGCGGCCTCGGTGTCCACGACCGTGATCAGGTCGGGCACCATGGCCAGGATCCGGCCGTTCTCGACGGCGACCAGGTTCTCGTTCTGGAGCTCCAGAGTGAGGGTGCGGCCCCGGTCGTCGCCGGTGCCCTCGATCATGGCCGTGCCCCGGACGAACCCGCCTGTGGTGCGCCGCTCCACGTCGGTCAGCTTGCCGGTGATCAGTCTGGCGGCGCCGAGCCGGTCCTGGAGTGCGCGCAGCGGGTCGGCCGCACCCTCGGTCGCCCTGCCGATCTCGAGCGCGCGCGTGACCGTGCCCTCGATGACCGCGCCCCGCGACCGCACGGCCGTGAGCACGTAGTCGGCCATCAGCGCGCTGGAACCCGCGGCCACGCACACGGCCCTGGCCAGCCGCTCCGACCACAGCCCGTCGACCGGGCGGATGGTGACCACGTTCCCGGCGACGTCGGTCATGATCACCAGGTCGGCCGGCAGCCCCGCCACGTACATCGACACCATCTGGACTTCGGGGAAGGCCCGCCCCATGCCGTCGGCGTCGAGCAGCGGCAACCCGAGCTGGGCGGCCCAGGCAACCGGGGCGACGCCGTTGGAGCCGCCGATCTCGGACGACATGACCGCGCTCGGCGGGCGGCCGAAGAGGCGCTCGATCTCCTCGGCGATGCGCTTGGGCTCGTCCTCGCTGTGGATCATCTCGTGGCTGACGGTCGGCGCCCCGATCCCGGACAGCGGCACGATCAGCGCGTCGTCCGCCAGGTCGGCCAGCTGGACCAGCGGCACCTCGCCGTACTCGCGGATGGCCCGGACAGCGGCCAACGAACCGGTCCGCACGTCTCCTCCGCCACCGGTGCCCAGAACGGCGCACCCTCGGGCGAGGGCCGGAATATCGCTCACATCAATGCTCATTGGCGACACAACCAACCACATGCCACCTCAATCCGCCAGTCCGGCACGTGTGGGTGCCGGTAAATACGTTGCGCCGCCGCGGTGGCGACCGGCAAGATCGAGCCCATGAACAGCGGGCGAATGCGCAGGCGGCACCGTACGGGCGTGTCCTGACCTCCAGGACCCCGCCCGTCGCTCATCGAGGCGGGTGGGGGCGCTGGTGTGCCCGGCGATTTCATACGTCGCTCAAGGCGGGTTCGATTCCCGCACCCGCTACGAGTCCCGTGCCGTGGCACGCTGGTGTCATGCGGATTTCGGTGGCCGCCGACAGCAAGGACGGCGTGGCCGAGCGGGTCGTGACGGAGCTGCGCAGACGCGGGCACGAGGTGGTGACGCACGGCGCGCTCAACGACGAGGAGCGCGACGACTGGGCGTGGGCCTCGGAGCTGGCCGCCCGCGACGTGAGCGAGGGACGGGCCGACCAGGCGGTCGTGTGCTGCTGGACCGGGACGGGCGCGTCGATCGCGGCGAACAAGGTGCCCGGCGTGCGGGCCGCGCTCTGCGCCGACGCCTACACCGCCGACGGGGCCCGCAAGTGGAACGACGCCAACGTGCTGGCTCTCAGCCTGCGGCTCACCTCCGACGTGGTGCTCGACGAGATCCTCGACGCATGGCTGAAGGGACGGCCGAGCACGGACTCCACCGACGTCGACAACGTGGCCCACCTGGACGAGATCTGACCGCTACGCTCTGTCGCATGGCCGATTTACATTGCACGCACTGCGGCGAAGAGGGGCTGGAGGCCGGGTTCATCCAGGATGCGGGCGAGAGCGCCAAGGGATTCGCACGGTGGGTCGAGGGCGCTCTGGAACGCGGGGTCTTCGGCGGGGCCAAGCTGATGGGCCGGCCGAAGTGGGAGATCGAAGCCTATCGCTGCCGTTACTGCAACCATCTTGAGCTTTTCGCCAGCCGCCCCGACTGACCGGGAACGGTCACGGCGGAGACACGGAAATCGTCGGCCCGGGCGTCTAGGGTGCTTGGCATGACCGACGTGCTGCTGCGCGGCGGGCTCCCCTGGGGGCTCGGGGCCACCGCCGACATCCTTGTCCGCGACGGCCTGATCCATCACGTCGGCCAGGGCATCGACGCACCGGACGACGCCCTGGTCGTGGACATCGCGGGACAGCTGGTGCTGCCCGGCCTGGTCGAGGCGCACTGCCACCTCGACAAGACCCTCTACGGCGGGCCGTGGGTGCCGCATTCTGCCGACGACACGCTCGCCGGCCGCATCGGCAACGACCTTGGCAGGCGGGCCGAGCTGGGGGTTCCGAGCGTGGAGCGCATCGGGGCGCTGCTGGAGCGCATGAGCGCGGCGGGCACCACCCATGTGCGCACGCACACCGACATCGACCCGCTGGTCGGGCTACGTGGTGTGGAGGCCGTGCGGGAGGCCGCCGCCCGCTCCCCCGTCGGGGTGCGCCAGGTCGCCTTCCCCCAACATGGCCTGCTCACCAATCCGGGCACGGCCGAGTTGCTCGAAGAGGCGCTCAAGAGCGGCGTCGAGGCGGTCGGCGGGCTCGATCCCGCGGGCATCGACCGCGACCCCGTGCGCCACCTCGACGTGATCTTCGGCCTGGCCGAGCGTTACGGCGCCCACGTGGACATCCACCTGCACGACGGCGGCTCCCTGGGCGGGTGGGAGCTGGAGCTGATCATCGAGCGCACCAAGGCGCTGGGGCTGGGCGGCCGGGTGACGGTCAGCCATGCGTACGCGCTCGGTCAGCTCGACGACGCCTACCAGGACCGGCTGATCCAGGGCTTCGCCGAGGCGGGCGTCGCGCTGGCGACCGCGGCCGTCTACAGCTTCCCGGTGCCGCCGGTGAAGAAGCTGCGAGCCGCGGGCGTCACCGTGGCCTGCGGGCACGACGGCATCAGGGACCTGTGGGGCCCTTACGGCAGCGGCGACATGCTGGAGCGGGCGATGCACGTCGCGTACCGCAGCACGTTCCGCAGGGACGCGGACATCGAGCTGACGCTGGAGGCCGCCACCTACGGCGGCGCCCGCGTGCTGGGGCTGGAGGGCTACGGGCTGGCCGCCGGCGACCGGGCCGACCTGGTCGTGGTGCCGTGCGCCAGCGCGGCGGAGGCGGTGGTCGTTCACCCTGCGCGCACTCTGGTCATGAAGGACGGCGTCGTCCTGCACAATTGACCGGCGGGACCATCGAAAGGCAGGCAAGTGCTCTCTATACACCAGCGGATCGCGGCAGAGCTCGGCGTACGCGACGGGCAGGTGCAGGCGGCCGTCGAGTTGCTCGACGGCGGCGCGACCGTGCCGTTCATCGCGCGATACCGCAAAGAGGCCACCGGCACTCTCGACGACGCGCAGCTGCGCACCCTGGAGGAGCGGCTGCGTTACCTGCGTGAGCTGGAGGAGCGCCGCACGGCGATCCTGGAGTCGATCGAATCCCAGGGCAAGCTCGACGACCAGCTGCGCGAGCAGATCATGGCGGCCGAGACCAAGGCCAGGCTCGAGGACATCTACCTGCCTTACAAGCCCAAGCGGCGCACCAAGGCGCAGATCGCCCGCGAGCTGGGGCTGGAGCCGCTGGCCGACCAGCTACTCGCCGACCCGACGCTGAGCCCGCTGGCCGTCGCCGAGGGCTTCGTGACCGAGGGCGTGGCCGATGTGGGCGCGGCGCTGGAGGGGGCCAGGGCGATCCTGATCGAGCGGTTCGCTGAGGACGCCGACCTCATCGGCGAGCTGCGCGAGCAGCTGTGGAGCCGTGGGCAGCTGGTGTCGAAGGTGCGGGAAGGCAAGGAGGAGGCGGGGGCCAAGTTCTCCGACTACTTCGAATTCGGCGAGCCGTTCACCAAGCTGCCCTCACACCGGATCCTGGCGATGTTCCGCGGCGAGAAGGAGGAGGTGCTGTCCGTCACGCTGGAGCCGGACGACAGCCCCGACTACGAGCTGCGCGTCGCCTCCAGGTTCGGCATCGCCGACCAGGGCCGGCCGGCTGACAAGTGGCTGACCGAGACCGTGCGATGGGCCTGGCGCACCCGCATTCTCGTGCACCTGGGCATCGACCTGCGGATGCGGCTGTGGCAGGCGGCCGAGGACGAGGCCGTGCGGGTGTTCGCGACCAACCTGCGCGACCTGCTGCTCGCCGCGCCGGCCGGCAGCCGCCCGACCATGGGGTTGGACCCGGGCCTGCGCACCGGGGTGAAGGTGGCCGTGGTCGACGCCACCGGCAAGGTCGTCGAGACCGCGACCATCTACCCGCACGAGCCCAAGCGGCAGTGGGACCAGTCGCTCGCCGTGCTGGGCGCGCTCGCGCAGCGGCACGGGGTCGAGCTGATCGCGATCGGCAACGGCACGGCCTCACGCGAGACGGACAAGCTGGCCGGTGAGCTGGTCCAGCACATGCCGTCGGTCACGAAGATCGTGGTGTCGGAGGCCGGGGCCTCGGTTTACTCGGCGTCACCGTACGCCTCGCAGGAGCTGCCCGAGCTCGACGTGTCGCTGCGTGGCGCGGTCTCCATCGCGCGCCGCCTGCAGGACCCGCTGGCCGAGCTGGTCAAGATCGACCCCAAGTCGATCGGCGTCGGCCAATACCAGCACGATCTCGCCGAGACCAAGCTGTCGCGTTCGCTGGACGCGGTGGTCGAGGACTGTGTCAACGGCGTCGGCGTCGACGTCAACACCGCGTCCGCGCCGCTGCTCACGCGGGTGTCGGGCATCGGGTCCACGCTGGCCGAGAGCATCGTGCGCCACCGCGACGCCAACGGCCCGTTCCGCACGCGGTCGGCGCTGAAGGAGGTGCCGCGGCTCGGTCCCAAGGCGTTCGAGCAGTGCGCGGGCTTCCTGCGCATCCGGGGCGGCGACGACCCGCTCGACGTCTCCAGCGTGCACCCTGAGGCGTACCCGGTGGTCCGCCGTATCCTCACCTCGGTCCAGACCGACCTCAAGGCGCTGATCGGCAACACGGCGGCGCTACGGTCGATCAAGCCGCAGGAATTCACCGACGAGACGTTCGGTCTCCCGACGGTCACCGACATCCTGCGCGAGCTGGAGAAGCCGGGCCGCGACCCGCGTCCCGCCTTCAAGACCGCCACGTTCCAGGAAGGGATCGAGAAGATCTCCGACCTGACGTCCGGGATGATCCTGGAGGGTGTGGTCACCAACGTGGCCGCGTTCGGGGCGTTCGTGGACGTCGGCGTGCACCAGGACGGTCTGGTCCACGTGTCGGCCATGTCCCGCACCTACGTCAAGGACCCGCGCGACGTGGTCAAGCCGGGCGACATCGTCCGCGTCAAGGTGCTGGACGTGGACATCCCCCGCAAGCGCATCTCGCTGACCCTGCGCCTGGAGGACGAGACCACCACCCAGGGGCCGGGCGACGGCCCTCGGCGGTCAGCCGGCCGCCAGGGCGGCGCCCGAGGAGACGGCGGCGTCCGTGACGGCAGTCGAAGCGACAGTGGCCGTGGCGAGGGCGGTCGAGGCCAAGGCAGCCGTAGCGAGGGTGTCCAGGGTGAGGGCGGCCGTGGCAACGGCGGCCCGCGCGGACGCGGCCAGGGCGGCCGTGGCGATGGGCAGCGTGGACGCGGCCAGGGCGATCGCGGCGACGGCCAGCGCGAGTCGGGCCAGCGCGGCAACGGCGACGGCGGGCAGCGCGGTCGTGGCGACGGCCAGCGGGGACGCGGCGACGGCCAGCGCCGTCAGGACCGCGCCGCCCCGACGGGCGCCATGGCCGAGGCCCTTCGCAAGGCGGGCCTCACCGGCGACAACGGGCGCTGAGCCAATCAAGGGAGGGCGCCTGGGCGACAACCGCCCAGGCGCTCAGCTTGCGGAACGTCGCCGCGACCTCAGCGCAGGCCGAAGAGATACGGTCAGATGGTGAGCACATCAGCGTTTACCACGGCGATCGCCCAGGCCCGCGACCTGCTCAGGTGGCACTCTCCCCTGCGAACGGAGCTATGGGCGGCGCGGCTCACGGCGAGCCTGGAGCAGGACCAGGTGGCCGCCTTCCTGCGGGAGCTGGCGGAGAACGGCAGCACGGAGGCGCGACTCACGCTCGCGGCTCTGGCGGCGGTCAACCCGAGCCCTTCGCCCAGCGGTGCCGGCCCGTCCGCCGAGACGGCAGCCGCCGAGGAAACCGCCCCTTCCTCGGAGGCGTACGTACGTGCCGCGGAAGGGCTGGTGGACACGCTGCCGCAGTGGGTGAGCCGGATGGGCCGGGTGACGTGCGAGGGCGCCTGGTACGGAAAGGCGGACCCCTACGGCGAGCAGACCCTGGCGGTCCTGTCCTTCCGGTACGAGAACGGCAAGGAGCCCCACATCCTGGTCGTGGGGATCGATCAGCCGAACGGCGGTCTGGCGGTCGACGCGGTGGTCGAAGAGGTGAAGTTCCTCGACGACCTGGGCCTGGACGCGGCGGAGCCCGGCGTGATCGGGGGGCGGATCCTGGACGCGATCGAGCTGGGCGACCGGATCATGGGAGCGGCGGTCGCCGACACGCTGGCCGAGGTGCGCCCGCTCGCGATCGCCAGGGCCCGCACGGTGCCGGGCCTCGTCCGCGGACCGGGTGATGACACCGCGGCCCGATTCGACGACCTGCCGGACCTGCCTGGGGCTCGGGAGGCGTTCGAGAAGCTGGTCGAGTTCATCGGGGACCGGCCGCTGTGGTGGAGTCCGAGCCGCGTGTCGCAGTTCCTGACCTCATGGCTGCCGCGGGAGGCCATCATGTCCGACGAGGCCATCGCGGCCATGCCGGAGGTGGCGCGCGCCTGGAGCCGCTTCTTGGGCGATCAGCCTGCGGTGCTACGCGAGATCGACGAGGACGCGCCCCGCCTGCCCGCCCTCATGGCCGACGACTCCCTGGCCGGCCTCGCCAAGCGCATCGCCCGGAACCGCCTCTGACCGTATGGCTCCCGATGATCAGCCGACGGTGGGAGCCGTACTGATGTGGTTGCCCTGGCAATGCCCGCGGAGCTGGGCTGCCGCGGTGGACAGAAGCATGTCGAGTGCCGTCGGGTAGGCGCTGTCGTTCATGCGGGCCACCAGCAATGGCGCCGTTGCGGCGATGTTGGGGTGGGTGGCGGCGGGCAGCCGGGCGTACGTGTCCTGCCACACCTCCTCGTCGGCCTCCCGCGCAGCCGACGGCAGGGCCAGGGTGGCGGCGTCCAGGATGGAGAAGGCCAGGCTCTGGTCGATGAAGGCGTGGTAGATGCGTACCGCGTCGGCGTCGGGGAAGCCGGCGGCGCGAAGCACGCCCAGGATGGTCTCGTCGGCCGCCACCTCGTTCGCGCGGCCCGTGACACGGCTGGCGGTCAGGACGGCGGCCTGCGGGTGGGCCAGGTAGGCGTGGTGGATGCGCAGCCCGAGCTCGCGGAGGTCGGAGCGCCAGTCGCCGGTGGATCGCCAGCCGGCCATGGCATGGGCGAAGAGCTCGTCGGCGATGGCCAGGATCAGGTCGTCCATGCCGCGGAAGTAGCGGTAGACGGTGCTGGCGTCGGCGCCCAGCGCGAGTCCGAGGCGGCGGGCGGTCAGGCCGTCCGCGCCGTGCTCGCGCAACATGCGGAGCGCGGTCTCGACGATGAGCCGGTGGTTGAGGACCAGGCCTTGTTTGGTGGGGCGGCGACGTCGCCGGTCCGTCTCAGGGACCACTCGTTTCGGCATGACCGGCTCCTTATGCCAACGCCATTGACGTTGATGAGTGTAGTCGAGTTGGATGAAGGACACAGCCCCCCAAAAGCGGATAAAAGGGGATTAATTGTCATGCGTATCCTTCTTGTAGGAGCCGGCGGGGTGGGAACCGCCATCACGCGGATCGCCGCCCGCCGCCCTTTCTTCGACCACATGGTCGTCGCCGACTACGACCTCCCCCGCGCCAAGGCGGCCGTTGCCGCGCTGGGCGAGCACGCGGCCAGGTTCACCCCTGTCAGGATCGACGCCGCCGACTCCGCCGCCGTCACCGCGTTGCTCCATGAGCACGAATGCGACGTGCTGCTCAACGCCACCGACCCGCGTTTTGTGTTGCCGCTGTTCGATGCTGCCCTGGCGGCCGGCGTCGACTACCTCGACATGGCCATGTCGATGTCGAAGCCACACCCCGAGCGTCCGTACGAGGAGGTCGGCGTCAAGCTGGGCGACGAGCAGTTCGCCAGGGAAAGGGAATGGACGGGGAAAGGCCGGCTGGCGTTGGTCGGCATGGGGGTGGAGCCAGGACTCGCCGACGTGTTCGCCAGGTACGCCGCCGACGAGCTGTTCGACGAGATCGAGGAGATCGGCATCAGGGACGGCGCCAACCTCACCGTGGACGGCTACGAGTTCGCCCCGTCGTTCTCCATCTGGACCACGATCGAGGAGTGCCTGAACCCGCCGGTCATCTACGAGAAGGACCGCGGCTGGTACACGACCGAACCGTTCAGTGAACCTGAGGTCTTCGACTTCCCCGAAGGCATCGGCCCGGTCGAGTGCGTGAACGTCGAGCACGAGGAGGTGCTGCTCGTCCCCAGGTGGATCTCAGCGCGCAGGGTCACCTTCAAGTACGGCCTCGGCGAGGAGTTCATCGGCACCCTCAAGACCCTGCACGCGCTGGGCGTGGACAGCACCGAGCCGGTCCCGGTCAGGACCGATCGAGGCACGGTCCGGGTGTCACCGCGTGACATGGTGGCGGCCGTGCTGCCCGACCCGGCCGGGCTCGGCGACCGCATGCACGGCAAGACCTGCGCCGGCACCTGGGTGAAGGGACTCAAGGACGGACGGCCGCGCGAGGTGTACCTGTACCACGTGGTGGACAACCAGTGGTCGATGCGCGAGTACGGCTCCCAGGCCGTGGTCTGGCAGACCGCCGTCAACCCGGTGGTCGCGCTTGAGCTGCTGGCGCGCGGCGTCTGGAAGGGCACGGGCGTGCTGGGCCCCGAGGCGTTCACGCCGCGCCCGTTCCTGGACCTGCTGGTCGAGTACGGCTCACCGTGGGGCCTGCGGGAGGAGTGACCTCCTCCCGCCTAACCCGAGGGGCGGCGCGTCCTCTGAAAGTGCTGGTGAGGGATCATGGAGGGGTGATGACCCGAAAGCCGATCGCCGACGACCCCGACCGCGCACCCGCCCGCTCCCACCTGTACGCCATGGGCATGTCGGAGGAGGAGATGCGTCGACCCGTGGTCGGCATCGCCTCCACCTGGACCGGCACCATGCCCTGCAACCTCACCCACCGCGAGCTGGCCGCCCACGTGGCCGAGGGGGTGCGGGCGGCGGGCGGCATGCCGATGGAGTTCAACACCATCGCGGTCTCCGACAACCTCACCATGCACACGCCCGGCATGCGGACATCGCTGATCAGCCGCGAGGTCATCGCCGACTCGATCGAGCTGATGGGCCGCGCGCACGGTTTCGACGCCATCGTCGCGATCGTGGGCTGCGACAAGACCGTGCCCGCGGCGATCATGGCGCTGACCCGGCTGGACGTGCCGTCCGTGATCCTCTACAGCGGCAGCATGATGCCGGGCCGGTGGCGCGGGCGGGACGTGACGATCCAGGACATGTGGGAGGCGCTCGGCGAGCGTGCCGTCGGCCGCATGGACCAGGCCGAGCTGGACGACCTCGCCAAGCACGCCTGCCCGGGTGCGGGCACCTGCGCCGCCCAGTACACCGCCAACACCATGGGTAGCGTCGCCGACTTCCTGGGCCTGGCGCCGTTCGGCGTGGGCGACATCCCGGCGGTGGCCGCCGACAAGAACGCCGCGGCGTACCAGGTCGGCGAGATCGCCATGGACGCGCTGGCCCGCGACGCCCGCCCGTCCCGCGTGCTCACCGAGGACGCCCTGCACAACGCGATCGTGTCGGTGGCGGCCATGGGCGGCTCGACCAACGCCGTGCTGCACCTGCTGGCCATCGCGCGCGAGGCCGGGCTGCCACTGGAGATCGACAGGATCGGCGAAGTCTGCCGTGAGGTCCCGATCATCACGGGCCTCAAGCCGAGCGGCGGCGACCACACGGCACTCGACCTGTGGCGGGCCGGAGGCACCTCACTGGTGGCCCGCCGGTTGCTGGCAGCCGGGCTGCTGCGCGAGAACGTCACGCTGGTGGACGGCCGCAGGCTCGTCGACGTCGCCGGAGCGGCGCACGAGACGCCTGGGCAGGAGGTCGTGGCGAGCGTGGAGCGGCCGTTCAAGCGGCGCGGCGCGCTGGCCATCCTGCGTGGCACGCTGGCGCCCGACGGCTGCGTGCTCAAGCTGGGCGGCAAAGCCGACTTCCGGCACGAGGGCCCGGCCAGGGTGTTCGACTCCGAGGACGCCTGTTACGACGCCATCCAGGAGGGCCGGATCGTGGCCGGCGACGTGATCGTCGTCCGGTACGAGGGCCCGGCGGGCGGCCCCGGCATGCGCGAGATGCTCTCGGTCACCGGCCCCCTCGTCGGCCGGGGCCTCGGCTCGTCCGTGGCGCTGGTCACCGACGGGCGCTTCAGCGGAGTCTCGCACGGGCTGGTGATCGGGCACGTGACGCCGGAGGCGTACCACGGCGGGCCGATCGCGCTGGTGCGGGACGGGGACACGGTGGTCGTCGACAGCGCGGCCGGGACGGTCGACCTGCTGGTGCCCGAGGCGGACCTGGCCGAGCGCCGGGCCGCGTGGCAGCGTCCAGAGCGGCCGGTGGAGCGGGGGGTGCTGGCCAAGTACGTCGCGACGGTCGGCTCTGCCTCCGACGGCGCGGTCACCGTCTGACGGCGGCTATGCTGCCCCTTGACGTGTCGGCAGTGCCCCGAAAGGGCGTTTCAGAGGAGAATTACGCGATGTACAAGGAGTTCGCTGTCGAGGCCGTGATGTGGCTGGTCCCGGTCGCCGTGCTGATCGGGGTAGCGCTCCTCGTCACCGCGTGAGCCAGGGGCCGGGCCGGGGGTCGGCGGGCCCCTGGCCACTCACTCAGCGGTAGTACCTGTAGGCCACGTTCGTCCTGGCGTAATACCTGAAGCGGCTGTAACCGTCCAGGTAGTTGTTGTAGGCGTTGCTTAGCGAGTAGGTGCGCACGGTGCAGGCCGCGTAGCGCGTCCTGTACGGCCTGATCGTGCCGACGTAGTCGGTGCACGTTCCGACGCTCCTGCCGTTGATGCTGAGCCGAGCGTTCAGGCGGACGTTATAGAGGTATTTGCCGGAGATGTTCCTGACCCGGACGTTGATCCGACAGGTGTCCTTGCACCGGCCAAAGGAGACCCACGAACGGATCAGCTGCGCCCCCGCTGTGGCGGTGGCCTTCGACTCCTGCGCGACACTCACTACGGAGGTGTCCGCGGCGGAGGACGCGTTGGCGGGCGCCGCCATGAGCGTGGTCGCGGCAGCCGCCACTAAGACCGTGCCGGCAAGATTCTTGATCATTCTGCCCCCTATGCAGAGACGGTCGCTCCCCCCAGTTGGCAGCGACTCGTACCGGTCCGACTACTATCAGGTATACGGACTGGTCCACATTTCCAAACGATGATCCGATACGAAACGGTTATCCGCTTATATCGGGCTTATGTGGGTTATGAGGCCCACGCCAGCAGCGGCTCTCCCTGCCTGAGCCGCTTCAACGCCTGCTTCTCCAGCTGGCGGATCCGTTCCCTGGTCAGACCCAGTTGCTCACCGATCTCGGTGTACGTCTGGACCTGCTGACCGCTGAGGCCGTACCTGAGCCTGATGACGAACGCCTCGCGTGGCGGGAGCGTCGTGACCACCTGGTGGAGCTCGTCACTCATCGCGCGGCGCTCGGTCGCCTCCTGCACCTGCAGCCCGTCCTCGTCGGCGATCATGTCCCCGATCCGGCCCTCCCCGTGCTCGCCGACCGGGATGTCCAGGCTGACCACCTCCTGCCCGAACACGCGTAACGAGGCGACCTGCTCCGGAGAGCGCTCAGCCGCCTCGCCGAGCTCGGCGTCCGTCGGCTCCCTGCCCAGTTCCGCGGCCAGCTGCCGGGTGACCCTGGTCAGTCGCGACAGCTCCTCCGCCACGTGGACCGGCAGGCGGACAGTACGGCTCTTGTCGTGGACGCCGCGCTCGATGGCCTGGCGGATCCACCACATTCCGTAGGTGGAGAACTTGTATCCCCGCTGGTAGTCGAACTTCTCCACAGCCCTGATCAGTCCGAGATTGCCCTCCTGGATGACGTCCAGCAGCGGCAGCCCCCGGAAGGCGTAGCGCCTGGCGGTGGCCACCACCAGCCGGAGGTTGGACCTGATCAGCAGGTCCTTGGCGCGTTGCCCGTCGAGTGCGACGAGTTCGAGCTCCGGCGTGCACGTGCCGCGCTCGATCAGATGGCCCGCGTACAAGCCTGCCTCGATCCGCCGGGCGAGGTCGACTTCGTCCGCGGCGGAGAGCAAGGGGGTCTTTCCGATCTGCTCCAGATACATGCCGAGCAGGTCGGGCTCTTCGGCCGACATGCACGGGAACTACCCGGTAAACGGCGGCGAATTCCCGGCGTCGTTGAGTTCGGCGATGGCCAGCTCCGCTGTGCTGCGGATATCGAAGAACTTGTCCAGCGCGGTGATCGCGAACAGGTGCTTGCACCGGCCGTTGAGCCCGGACAACAGCAGCCGGCCGCCGGAAGCGGTGACGGCCTTGTGCAGGTAGACCAGCACGGACAGCCCGGAGGAGTCGCACACACTGACGGCCTGCATGTCGATGACGAGCAGCGGGGGCTGGGTCAGGTCGAGGGCCTTGGTGACGCGGTCACGGACCTCCGCCGCGGAGCCGAAGTCGAAGTCCCCCGTCAGGCGCGCGATGACGCAGGGTCCCTGGAGTCCGAGGCTGATCGACAAGGCCTGCTCCGAAGTCACCCAGCTCCACCTACCCGAGTCGCTCGCCCGATCCACCCACTTTACGAGAAGTAGCGCTTCGGGTTGAACACCAGCATCTGCTCAATCTGGTCATCGGTCACACCCGAGTCCAGCAGTGCGGCCAAGACGTCGTCGTGAATGTGATCGTAGCGCCAGTTGGGCGCGAGCGTGCTGCGGGCCTCGTCCCAGGCTCCGCCGAAGTAGTCCGTGAAGCAGGCGGTGTCGTGGCTGAGCACCATCCGGTCGGCGTACCCGCGCTCGCACAGCGCCGCGATCGTGGCCACCCGCTGCGCGGTCGGGTTGTAGACGTCCAGGCCGAACCTGTCCATCCCGAGCGTCGCGCCCGTGTCGGCCAGCCGCATGAGGTAGTCGAGGTCGTTGCTGTCGCCCGCGTGCCCGACGACCACCTTCGTCAGGTCCACTCCTTCCTTGGCGAACAGGTCCAGCGCGATCACCCCGTTCTGCGTGAAGGAGTTCGTGTGGACGGTGATCGGCGCGCCTGTGCGTACATGTGCTTGCGCGACCGCGCGGCAGATGCGCTCGACGCCAGGAGTCAGGCCTTTCTGCTCGACGACGCATTTGAGGAATGCCGCTTTCACCCCGGTGTCGGCGATGCCGTCGGTGAGGTCGCGGACGAAGTCGTCGATCATCGGCTCGGGCATGTCCATGAGCAGGCCGGGGCCGCGGTGCTCGTACTGGTGCGGCAGCTCCTCGAAGGAGTAGATGCCGGTCGCGACGATGATGTGCAGCCCGGGCACCTGCTCCGCGACGCGCTGGATGCGCGGGATGTACCTGCCCAGGCCCCACACCGTCGGGTCGACCAGCGTCCGCACGCCCTTCGCGGCCACGGCGTTGAGCTTGGCGATCGCGTCCGCGACCCGGTATTCCTCGTCCCACCACGCACCCCTGCCGTAGTTGTCCAGGTGCTCGGTGGCCACGAAGAAGATGTGCTCGTGCATCAGAGTCTGACCGAGATCCGCGACGTCTACCGGGCCGCGGACAGTGTTGACGGTGGGCATGGGACCTCCATACCGGCTGGTCGGTGTGCGACAACCTAGGCTGCTGCACGACCGCCGTCAACCAGCGACTCTGGGATAGAGGGGAGCGGGCCGGACCAGCCGTGGGCCGCTCACCGCCGCGGCCACCCGCGCCGCCGCCGTGGGCAGGAAAGGCTCCAGCTGTACGGCCAGCGCCCGGCACGCGTGCACGAGCGTGCCCAGCGACGCCTCTTGCCCGGCCCGGTCCTGCTGCCACGGCCGGGTGCGCTCGACGTACCGGTTGGCCTCCTCGACGATCGTCCACACGGCCGCCGCCGCGCGCCGGAAGTCGTAGTACTCGAGCGCCTCGTTCACCATGTCGGGACACTCCGCCGGACAGTGCCTCCAGATCCTCGCCGGTCGTGCACAAAGATCTCCGTGGGCAGCGGCAGGCCGGCCGACAACAACATCGCGGGCCAGTACACGGCGTGGAACCTGATCACGCCCTTGCCCATCAGGTGGACCTTGCGCGGCTCCGCGACCCACCACCGCTCGTAGTCGCCGTCGCCGTCCAGCGCGGTGATGTAGTTGGCGAGCGCGTCCCACCACACGTAGACCACCTGCGCGGGGTCGCCGGGCACGGGGATGCCCCAGCCGCGGGCGCGGGCGGCCGATCGGGAGACGCTGATGTCGGCCAGCCCTGACTCGACGAAGGCCAGCACCTCGTTCCGCCGCGCGACCGGCTCGATCCTGAGCCGCCGGCCGCGGATCAGGTCGCTCAGAACGTCTTGGTAGCGGGAGAGCCGGAAGAACCAGTTCTCCTCCGACACCCGTTGCAGCGGTTCCCCGTGTCCCTCGGGGCATGGCCCCTCGGCGTAGAACTGCTCGCAGCCCACGCAGTAGAGCCCTTCGTAGTGCCGCGGGTAAAGGTCGTGCTCAACGGCCCGCCAGATCCGCTCAACCCCCGCACGGTGCCCTGGATGACTACTTGTCCGGATAAACGAGTCAAAGGATAGATCTAGCGGACCGCGCAGCTCCTCGAACGCGGCCGCGTTCCTGTCCACCAGCTCCCGCACCGGCACCCCCTCCGCCTCCGCGGCCAGCACGTTCTTCAGCGAGTTGTCGTCGGTGCCGGTCTGGAAGCGGACGGGCTCGCCGCGCCGCCGGTGGTGCCGAGCCAGCACGTCGCCTTGAACGAGTTCCAGGGCGTGCCCGAGGTGCGGCCGGGCGTTGACATAGGGGATGGTCGTCGTGATGTACATCGGGTGCCTCCCAAAGGGCCCCGAACACGACGTGAGGCCCCGGATCGCAGGGCCTCAACAAGACGCGTCGCCGGTGAAACCCCCTAGGGGGCCATCATCACCAGAGAGATCGTCATGACTCCATGCTAGCCGCCACGCCGCCACACCAGCCATCCGATAAGCCGGCTCCGGCCGCGCTCGGTGCGGTGGTGGGGCGAGGGACTGCGTCAGCGGCGGCGGTGGCACATCCCATCGAGCCGGAACGGACGCCGGCGGCAGGCCGGTCAGTCGCCGGTTCGCGGGGAGGGAACCACCAGGACCGGCCGGTGCGTGTGGTGCAGGACGCGGTCGGACGTGCTGCCGAGCAGCAGCGAGCGCACCCCGCCCAACCCTCGCGTCCCGGTCACGATGAGCGTGGCGTCGATCTCGTCCGCGACGTCCACGATCGTCGCCCACACCGCGACCGAGTCGGGCTCGCACCGCGGGACGGCGTCCAGCCCGGCCTCCCGGGCCAGGTCGGCGCCATGCCGCGCCAGCTTCCGCATCGCCTCGCCGATCGCCTCGTCCGCGGCCATGTCGCCGTCGATGGCCGTCATTAGTCCGGCCGACGCCCTGGCCGAGGTCGTCGCGAGCCGCTCCCACACCGTCAGCACGACAGCGGACTCCCCTTTCAGGATCTGGCCCGCGAAGGCGATCGCCGCCTTGGCGTCGTCGGATCCGTCGTACGCAATCAAAATGGTCATGTCAGCCCCCTTCCCTGGGGGCGGGTTTCACGCCTGGCGGACCACCGGCCGGCCCACGAGCGAATGCCGTAGCATCGACAGCCCGGCCAGCGCCAGCACGCCGAGCTCGGTCACGACCACGGCCCGCTGAGTCAGCCCGGCCGGGATGTCGTCGTTGGTGAGCGGGATGCCGAACATGCGTACCACGTACGGGATGACGACCAGCACCAGCGCGCCGAGCGCCAGCGCGCACAGGATCTTCATCGCCTTGGCGTACCGGATCCTGGCCTTGACCAGCAGCAACCCGGCCAGGGGCATCACCAGGAAGGCGGCGAAGGCGGCGTACCTGTGAATGCCTCCCGACAGGGACAGCGGCAGGCCGGGCGGGTCGGTGGGGAAGGCGCCGATCAGGAACATGCTCGCGCCCCAGGCCAGCAACAGCCCCACGACCCAGCGGTTCACGCCCGCGCGGCGCATCACCTCCGCGATCAGCGCCGAGCCCGCGGCGAACAAGGTCAGCGAGGCGGGCAGGAGCCAGCCGGACTCCTGAAAGGCGTACTCGCTGATGACGCTGTGCAACGGGTCGAGGCCGGCCTCCGCGTGGAGGGTGAGCATGGCGCCCGTCCCGACGCCGATGGCCGTGAATCCACTGACAAGCAATCCCTTCATGCCTCAAAGCTCGTGGAACGCGGCCTCGCCGAGTATCGGAGATGGGCCCGAAGCGGCCCTGAAGCTTCCCCTAATACTTAGGTCGGGGCACCGCTGAACGACCCTCGCTGAGCTGTGCGGAAGTGACCCTGAGTAGGGCCTGCCCCCTCAGGGTAGGTAGCGGGGGCCTCCCACGATTTGACTTAGAGCGCGCTCGAAGGGTGACCCTGAAGACATGACGATCCAGGAGGCCGCGCAGCGGTCGGGCCTGAGCGCTCACACGCTGCGGTACTACGAGCGTGTCGGGCTCATCCACTCCGTCGGCCGCAACGGCAGCGGCCACCGCGACTACGCGGAGGAGGACCTCCGGTGGCTGGAGTTCCTCACCAAGCTGCGCACCACCGGCATGCCGATCGCCGACATGTGCCGGTACGCGGAGCTGCGCCGTATGGGCGAGCACACCGCCGAGGAGCGCAGGGAAATGCTGGAGCTGCACCGCGAGCGTGTCAGGGCCAGGATCGCCGAGCTCACCCAGGACCTCAAGGTACTGGACTACAAGATCGACTTTTACAAGGAGCTGGCGTGAACAAGCGAACGCTCGGAACAGGCGGCCCTCAGGTCTCCGCGCTCGGCCTCGGCTGCATGGGCATGTCGGAGTTCTACGGGCAGGCCGACGAGGCGGAATCGATGGCCGTCATCCACCGCGCGCTGGACTTGGGCATCAATTTCCTCGACACGGCCGACATGTACGGCAGAGGAGCCAACGAGGAACTGGTCGGCCGTGCGATCAAGGGCCGCCGGGACGAGGTGGTGCTGGCCACCAAGTTCGGCGTCAAGCGCGAGGGCGACAGCCGTTCGATCGAGAACAGCCCGGAGTACATCAGAGCCGCCTGCGACGCCTCGCTGCGGCGGCTGGGCGTGGACCACATCGACCTGTACTACATGCATCGCCGCAACCCCGACGTGCCGGTCGAGGACGCGGTCGGAGCCATGGCGGAGCTGGTCCAGCAGGGCAAGGTGCGTTACCTGGGCCTGTCGGAGGTGAGCGCGGAGACGCTGCGCACGGCGGCCTCCGTCCACCCGATCGCCGCGCTGCAGAGCGAATACTCCCTGTTCACGAGGGGGCTGGAGGCGGAGATCCTGCCTGCGGCGAGGGAACTGGGCACGGCGCTGGTCGCGTACTCGCCGATCAGCCGCGGGCTGCTGACCGGCACGCTGCCGCGTTCGGAGGAACTGCCCGCGGACGACTTCCGGCGCCACCTGCCGCGCAATGTGGGTGAGAACGCCGAGCACAACGCCAAGCTCGTGGCGGAAATGACGAGCATCGCCGAGGCGGCCGGCGTCACCGCGGCGCAGCTCTCGCTGGCCTGGCTGCTGGC
The DNA here is from genome assembly GCF_052245935.1 of Nonomuraea sp. 3N208. Classification (NCBI taxonomy): domain Bacteria; kingdom Bacillati; phylum Actinomycetota; class Actinomycetes; order Streptosporangiales; family Streptosporangiaceae; genus Nonomuraea; species Nonomuraea sp. 3N208. The sequence continues at coordinate 101,249 of NZ_JBQQBR010000020.1, forward strand.
CCAGGGCGAGGACATCGTGCCTATCCCGGGCACCAAGCGGCTGAAGTACCTCGAAGAGAACGCCGCCGCGGCCGACATCACGCTGACCGCGGAGCAGCTCGACGAGCTCGCCGCGGCCGTGCCCGCGGACGCCGTACGCGGCACACGGTACCCGAACATGGCGGACGTCGAGCGTTAAGGCGCGTCGAAGTAGGCGCGGATGGTGGTCGCGCCGGCCCGGGTGTGCACGCGTACGAGATCGCTGAGCAGGTTGACGATGAGCAGGCCGCGCGACCCCGAGTGACGGGGGTCGACCGGCCTGCGCCCGGCCAGCGGGTCGGTGATGTGGCCCGCGTCGCTGACCTCGCACACCAGCCGGCCACCCTCTGCCCAGACCCTGATCGTGCCGGAGCCGCCGCCGTGGTCGAGGCTGTTGGCGCCCAGCTCGGCCGTGGCCAGCCGGATGTCGTCGAGCCGGTCGCCGGTGAAGCCCATCATGGCGGCCTGCTGCGCGGCCAGGCCACGCGCGCCCGACAGGTTGGTGCGGTCGAACCGCAGCGACAGGAACTCCTTCGGCTCCTCCAGCGGCCGGTTGTGCCCCTCCACCACCAGATCGGGAGCGTAGTCCTCGCTGTGCCACTCGCCCGAGACGTCGCGCAGCACGGGATGGGTGCGCGCGGCCTCGCGGATGACCTCTTGCTCCAGGCCCACGGTGTCGTACGGGCACAGGATCGTCACGTCGCTGCCCGCGAACGACAGGTTGATCAGCGCCTCGTGCTGGGCGCAGGCGGGATATTCCGTCTCGCTGCGCCCCGGCCAGATCGGCTCGCCGATGATCCGCACGTGCCTGTCGCGATGCCGGTCGGCGAAGTCATGCAGCACGGCTGGGATGATCCGCCCCGGGTTGCGCCCGGCCACGGTCATGTCGAGCAGCCGCACGGCACTGGCGTCCGAGCCCAGCTCGGTCTAGATCATGGCCAGATTCCGGCCGGGGACCGCGACCGCGACCGGCTCGCCCGCCGCCAGCCCCTCCCGCACGAAAGCCGAGGTCGCAGCCACATACTCCCGATCGCTCCGGTAGAAAAGCGCGGGGTGCGAGAATGGTTCGGCCAGCATCAGGTCTCACGCTACCCAATGATGATGACTTCATGGCAAGCCGTTGGGTACGTAACGCGGTGTGAAGAGAGTCCAGGTCATCCGCCGTCCCCGTCCTCCACGCCGGCTGCTTTCCCTCGATCTGCGCACCCCTTCCGGCCGTATGCTCCCGTTCTGAACGTGGTGAATCTATGCTCAGGACATGTCGGAATTGCAGATGCGGGTCTCCGACGACGACCGTGAGCGCACGACACGCCGCTTGCAACAGGCGTTCACCGAGGGCCGTCTCACCCAGCTGGAGCTAGAGGACCGGCTCGAGCTGGCCCTGACCGCGAGGACGTACGGCGACCTGCTGGGCCTGATCACCGATCTTCCTGACGAGCAACCGCAGGTCGACGACGTGATCGAGCTGGAGTCCAAGAACGGCAACCTCAAACGCTCGGGTGACTGGGCGGTGCCGCGGCGACTGCGGGTGTCGTCCAAATACGGCAGCGTCGAACTCGACTTCTCCGAGGCGGTCGTCACCCATCCTGTCGTGGAAGTCGAGCTGGACCTCACCTACGGATCCGCGAAGATCATCCTCCCTGAGGGCGGGGTGGCGAACGTGGACACGTTCCGCAGCGACTACAGCCAGCCGAAGAGCGCCGTGCCGAGCCGCCCCCGCCCCGGCGCCCTCTACGTGGTGGTCACGGGCAGGTCGAAGTACGGCGGGCTCGTCGTGCGGTATCCGCGCAAGCGCTGGTTCGCCCACTGATGGTTTTGGCTGCTCACGGGGCTATTCGCCGGATTTGTGGCCTATCAGGGTGTCTTGGACCTCCCCTGCCAGAACCGGAGGAAATCGCCCGAGTCCTCCTCCATAGCTTTACATCGGCTTGATACCGATGGTGTTACTGGGGTGCAAGTGACAGTCAAGCCTGGGCCCATAATGTTCCCTTCGTTCGCTAAACCTACGAAGGGCACTGGAAATGACACCCCCTCGCCGTCGTCTGGCCGTCGCGGCCGCGACGCTGACCCTTACCGTCCTCACCGTGACGGGCTGCGGCGCTCTGGGCCAGGCCGTGGACTGCAACACCGCCGCCACCGAGGCCAGCAAGATCGCCACCGAGTGGAGCAGCACGGTCACCAAGAACGCCGCCGACGCGGACGCCGTGGAGACGGCCTCGAAGACCGCCGCCGACAAGACCAAGGAGTTGGCCGGTAAGTACGACGGCGAGGTCGCCGCCGCGCTGAACGACCTCGCTGGCGGGTTTGCGTCCATCAAGGGCGGCGACCTGAGCAGCATCACCGAGTTCAGCGGCAAGGTGAACGGCTTCACGACCAAGATCACCGCAGCCTGCTCCTGACCATGGAGCCCGCGGTCGCCGCTCCGCCTGTGGGGGGCAGGTCGGCGCGGCGGCCGCGCTTCCTGGCGGCCTCATTCGTACGGATTCGCTCTAGTCTTGCTCCCCGTGACGGGTGACACGATTGCGGCGCGCGCGGGGGTCAGCGCCGCTGCCGCCTCATGGAGGATCCGGCTCACCGGCCACCGCGGGCGGGTGGGCGCGATCGCGCTCCTCGCCACGGTGGCCTATGCCGTGCTGGGGCTGGTCAAGCTGGCGTCTTTCCGGGCCAGCACGTTCGACCTGGTGATCATGGACCAGACGGTGCGCAATTACGCCGCCTTCCGGCCTCCCTACGTCCCGGCGCTCGGCATGTTCCACGGGCGTGGCATGGAGTACATGCAGCTCGCCGATCACTTCTCCCCCGTCTACGCGCTGCTCGCGCCGTTCTACTGGATCCACGACGGGCCGGAGACGCTGATCGTGGCGCAGGCGGTGCTGTTCGCGGCCGCGATCCCGTTCCTGTGGCGCTACACCAGGCGCGTGCTGGGCGTGGCACCCGCTTACCTGGTCTCTGTGGCGTACGCGCTGTCGTGGCCGGTGTCGCAGGCGGTCGCGTTCGACGTGCACGAAGTCATGTTCGTGCCGCTGCTCACCGCGATCATGATCGAGCGTTACCACGCCGGTCGCATGCTGCCGGCGTTCCTGGCGATGGCCGGGCTCCTCCTCGTCAAAGAGGACATGGGGCTCATGGTGGCGGGCTTCGGGTTGTGCCTGATCGTCATGGGCGAACGATGGCGGGGCACGCTGTGCGCGGTGTTCGGTATCGGGGCCATGCTGCTCGTCCGCGGTCTGGTGATCTCGGTCTTCGGTGGCGACGCCAAGGACTTCTGGGCCTACGGGCACCTCGGGAGCGACATTCCCGGCGCGGTCCTGGGGATCATGCGCGATCCGCTCGCCGCGCTGCTGCTGCCGTTCAGCGAGGAGGCCAAGGTCGACACGCTGTTCTTGCTCGCGTGGCCGACGCTGATGTTGTGCCTGCTCTCGCCGCTGTCGCTGGCGGCCCTGCCGCATGTGCTCGAACGTGTGTTTTCCGATCGTGTCCAGTGGTGGCAGGCCGACTTCCAGTACAGCGCGTTCACCGTGGTGATCCTGTTCTGCGCGGGCGTGGACGGGCTGGCCAGGCTGCTGCGGTGGTACGAGCGCTCCGGCGACACCGCGCTGAAGCTGGCCTGGTCCGCGGCGGTCTGCGCGATCGCGCTCACGCTGGTTCCCAAGTTCGCCTTCGACCAGCTCTACCATCCGGCCTTCTACAAGGGGGACCCCAAGGCGGCCGCCGCCGCTGAGGCGGTGAGCAAGGTGCCCTCGGGCGTCACCGTCGAGGCCGTCAACTCGGTCGGCCCGGCGCTGACCTCGCGCGCCACCGTCCTGCTGTGGTCGCCCACCCCGCGCGGCGCGCCGTGGGTCGTGGCCGACACGTTCCGCTGGGAGTTCCCCTTCGGCTCGCTCGACGATCAGCTCGCCAAGGTCAACGAGCTGCAGGGGCAGGGGTACGTGAAGGTCTTCGAGCGCGACGGGTACGTGGTCCTGCGCCGCTGAGTGTGCCCGGCCTAGTGCGGGGCACGTGCCTGCTGATAGGCCCGTTCGAAGCCCTCCAGCACCGTCGGCCACGAGCCGGCGGCGGGTGGCGTGGCGCGGTTGTGCGCGGCGATGGACTCGCGGAGCCCGGGATCGGCGCACAACCGGGCCACCGCGCGTGACAGGTCGCCGAGGGTGCGTCCGAGCAGCCCCTCGACGCCGTCCTTGACGAAGTCGGCGACCCCGCTCTGCGTCCTCGCCACCACCGGCACCCCCGCCGCGCGGGCCTCCAGCGCCGCGATGCCGAACGACTCGCGCGGGGCCGGCGCCACGAAGACGTCGGCCGACTCCAGGACCTTGGCGATCTGCTCCCTGGTGTAGCGGCCCGGCAGGGACACCCAGTCGCTCATGCCATGCCTGGCCAGGAACCGCTCCATCTGCCCGCGAGCGGGCCCGTCGCCGACGATCGTGGCCCGCATGGGGATCTGGGCAGGCACCCGGGCGCGCGCGGCCTGCAGGATCCTGAGGAGGCGTACGGGTTGCTTGCGCGGCGCCAGCCGGCCCACCGCCACGACGTGCACCTCCGGGCGCCGGTCCACGCACTCCCGCGCACCGGGAGGGGGTGCCCAGCCGGACAGGTCGAGACCGTTGGAGACCACGCGCACCGGCACGCCGGGCCCGGCCACCGCGCGGATGGGCGCGGCGGCGGCGTTGCTGACCGTGGTGGCCACCAGGCCCCAGCGCTGCCAGCCGAACGCCAGCCGCAGCAGCCGGTAGATCCCGCGCGTGACCGGATCCCACATGCTGTGCACGGTCACCACGCACGGCGTCCCCGCCCGCGCCGCGGCCCGCACGCCCATCCAGGCGAACGGCGAGACCGCCCCTGTGTGCACGTGCACGACATCGGGACGCGACGAGGTGATCCACCGTGTGAGATGCCCCACGCCGAACGGGTGCACCGGCAGGTCGAACGGCATCCCGGCGACGATCCTGCGCACTCCGGGCAGCGACTCGCCCTTGGTCGCGGTGGCCACGGACACCTCGTGGCCGGCCGCCCGCTGCATGCGTACGAGATCGGCCACCTGGACCTCGATCCCCCCGAGTCGCGGCAGGTAACAGTCACTCACGTGAAAGATCCGCACCCCTCCCAGACTAATCTGGGCGTGTGCCTCCACGTACCGCTGTGTTCTTCCATGCTCATCCCGACGACGAGGCCCTGCTGACGGCGGGCACCATGGCGATGCTCGCGGCCGAGGGGCACCGAGTGGTGCTCGTGGTGGCCACCGCGGGCGAGCGCGGCCTGGCCGACATCGAGCCGGGTGAGACGCTGGGCGAGACCAGGATGAAGGAGCTCTACGAATCGGCGGCGGTGCTGGGCTGCGCCCGCGTCGAGTGCCTCGGCTACGGCGACTCGGGGCTGAGCCCCAAGGGCGGCCGAGCGGACGAGCGGCCGGACAACGCCTTCATCGACGCCGACAGCGAGGAGGCGGCCAAGGCGCTGGCCGCGATCCTGCAGGAGGAGCGGGCCGACCTGCTGGCGATCTACGATCCGGCCGGCGGCTACGGGCATCCCGACCACGTGCAGGTGCACCGGGTGGGCAAGCGGGCAGCGCAGATCGCCGGCACGGAGATCGTCCTGGAGGCTACGGTCAACCGGGATCCGCTGGTACGGCTGCTGAAGCTGGCCAGGCGGTTCTACACCTTCCCGCCGGAGTTCGACGTGCGGACGTTCGAGAGCGCGTATTCGTCCGGCGAGACCATCACCCACTGGGTGAATGTCCGGAAATATACGAAGCAGAAGCGGGCCTCCATGGCCGCGCACACCTCCCAGGCCAGCGGCGGCGACAGCGACCGCACACTCGCCGTCCTGCTCAAGGTCCCGCGCCCCCTTTACCGCTTCGTCTTCGGCACCGAGTGGTACGTTCGCCGCGGCCTTCCCGAGGGGACCCGGCTGCGTCATCCTTTCGAGAAGTGGCCTAAGTAGTACTTCCGGACGAAGAGACCGCCGGCCTTGACCCGGCAGACTGGACTCCGATGAAGAACAAGTCGCTGCAGATCGCCCTGTCCGTGCTGTCGCTCGGGCTGGCCGTGCTGCTCGTGGTCTATTTGCCGCAGATCGTGCGCGCCCTCACCGGCAAGCCGGTCTCCTGGGCGGAGATCGGCACGGTGTTCGGCACGCTCCGCGCGGGCGAGATCGCGCTGATGACCGCGCTTTGGCTGCTCAGCCTGCTCTCCTACACGTTCGTGCTGACCAACTCGCTGCCCGGGCTCAACAACCTGCAGGGCCTGACGCTCAACGCGGCCGGCAGCGCGGTGAGCAACCTGCTGCCGTTCGGCGGGGCGGTGGGAGTGGCGCTGTCGTTCGCGATGACCAGGGGCTGGGGCTTCCCCAACCGCTCGATCGTGGTCATGACGCTGGTCAGCGGCATCTGGAACACGTTGTTCAGATTCATCCTGCCGGCCATCGGGATCATCGCGTTGCTGATCGCGGGCGAGGCGCCCAACGCGACGGTCGCCAACGCGGGCTGGACGGGCGCGATCTCCATCCTGGCGTTGTGCGCGATCGTGGCCGCCGCACTCTATTGGCAGCGCGCGGCGGACCTGCTCGGCCGGGCCCTCGACGGCCTCACCCGGGTGCTGCGGCTGAGGATCGGCGCCTCCCAGGCGTTCCACCGGCTCCGTGCCGACACCGCGGGAGTGGTCAGGACCCGGTGGCCCGGCCTGTCGCTGGGCATGGTGTTCTTCCTCGGCTTCCAGTGGACGATCATGGCGGCCTGCATGCACGCCACCGGCGCCTGGCCGGGGCTGGCCCAGTCGATCGCCGTATTCGCCCTGTCTCGGGTGCTCACCAGCGCAGTGATCACGCCCAGCGGGGCCGGGATCATGGAGAGCGGAGTAGTGATCTTGCTCACCACCGCGTTCGCCGTGCCGGCCGCTCCGGCCACCGCGACCGCACTGCTTTTCGGCTTCTGGACTTACACTATCGAGATCCCGTTCGGCGGCCTGGCACTGGGCGCGTGGGCGCTACTGCGCAGGCGCAACGGCCGGAACGCCGGCGCGGGGTCCCCGTCCGCGATCTCGAAGGCCCCCCAGTGACAATCCCAAACCCATCGCGTGCTAATCAACCACGCCCCTTGTGCGTGATTCGCAGGCCCGCATAGCGTGGCGGCTGACATGGTGGCGTTCCGAGTTTTGGGGCCAGTCGAGGCGTACGAACACGACGACGAACTCGACCTCGGCGGGTTGCGGCAGCGGGCCGTCCTCGCCCGACTTCTCGTGGCCAGAGGTCAAGTCGTACCGGTTGACACGCTTCTTTACGATCTGTGGGACGACGATGCGGCCAAGGGCGCGCAGTCCGGTCTGCAGGTCTACATCTCGCGCCTGCGCCGGGTGCTGGAGCCCGGCCGCCCGCGCGGCGGGCCCAACCGGTTATTGGTGACGGTCGCGTCCGGCTATGCGTTGCGCGTGGCCTCCGACCAAGTCGACGCGCTCAGGTTCGAGCAGCTCGTCCGCGCGGCGGGTGAGCACCTGGAGGAGGGCGATCCGCAGTCGGCCCGCGGCCGCCTGGAGAAGGCGCTGGGGCTGTGGCGCGGCACTCCGTACTCGGACTTCGCCGACCAGCAGTGGGCAGAAGCCGAGGTCAACCGGCTGACCGAGCTGCGCCTGGTTGCGCGCGAGCGGCACGCCGACACCGGGCTGCGGCTGGGCCTGCACGCCGAGACCGTGCCGGATCTGGAGGCACTCACCACCGAGCACCCGCTGCGCGAGGAGGGCTGGCGGCTGCTGGCGCTCGGGCTCTATCGCTGCGGCCGGCAGGGCGACGCCCTGGCCGCCCTGCGCAGGGCCAGGAACATGCTGGCCGACGAGCTCGGCATCGACCCGGGCCCCGCGCTGCGCAAGCTGGAGTCCGACATCCTTGCCCAGTCGCCGGAGCTGGAGCTGGCCTTGCCCGCGCGGCCCGCGAGACCCGCGCCGGCGACCACCGACACCTGGCCGCCCCGCCCCGCCGCGCCCGTGGAGCCGCCGCCCCTGGAGCCCGAGCCCTTCGTGGGCCGCGACGCCGAGCTGTCCAGGCTGACCACGGCGGCCTCGCGGACGGGCAGGTTCCAGGTCGCGATCGTGACCGGGGTCGCGGGTGCGGGCAAGACCACGCTGCTGCGCCAGCTGGAGGGCAAGCTGGGCGGTGACGGCTGGATCACCTCCTCCGGCGCCTGCCCCGACTCCAGCGCCACCCCTCCGGGGTGGGCGTGGGTGGAGATCCTGCGCACGCTCGTCGGCATGACCGGCGCGGGCGAATACGCGCAGCTGCTCGCGCCGCTGCTGGACGACGCCGTTCCCGATCCCGACGAGGACGAGGTGTCCGGCGGGTTCCGGCTGCACCGCGCGGTCGGCGGCTACCTGGCCGGGGTCGCCCGGCGGGCGCCGGTGCTGATGACGCTCGAGGACCTGCACTGGGCCGACGACCAGACGTTGGCGCTGCTGCGGGCGCTGCCGAGCCTGCTGGCCACCAGCCGCGTGCTGCTCGTGGTGACGTGCAGGGAGAGCGAGCTGGACGACCGCCAGTCCGACGTGCTGGCCGCGCTGGCCCGGCTCGGGCCGCTCCGGGTGGGCCTGTCGGGGCTCGATCCGAAGGCCGTGGCCGAGCTGGTCAGGGCGACGTGCGTACGCGAGATCGACGAGGACGCGGTCGAGTCGATCGTCGAGCGCACCGGCGGCAACCCGTTCTTCGTCCGCGAGACAGTGCGCCTGCTGGACGCCGAGGGCGCGGCCGACCGGGCCAGCGCCACAGAGGTGCTCTCCAGGGTGCCGTCCGGCGTACGTGACGTGCTGCGGCGGCGCATCTCGCAGCTGCCGTCCGGCGCCCAGCAGATCCTGCTGCAGGCCGCCGTGATCGGCCGGGACGTCGATCTCGACGTGCTGATCGCCGTCTCGGGCGACGAGGACGCGGTGATCGAGGCGGTCGAGGCGGCGCTGCTGGCCGGCCTGGTGACGGAGCCAGGTCCTGGGCTGCTCAGGTTCGACCACGACCTGGTGCGCGACACCATCTACTCCGACGCCTCCAGGCTGCGCCGCACCCGGCTGCACGCGGCCGTGGCAGGCGTGATCGAGCAGCGCTCGCCGTCCGACGTGGCCGCGCTGGCGCACCACTACTACCTGGCCGACGCGGCGGAGAAGGCGGTCCACTACGCGGGCCTGGCCGCCGAGCAGGCCGAGCGGCGCTTCGCGCACCGCGAGGCGGCCACGCTGTGGGAGCAGGCCATCGCCGCGTTCGACCGGTCCCGCAACGACGAATCGGGCGAGCAGACGCCGGAACGCGCCAAGGAGCGGCTGCGACTCATGCTGCGCCAGATCAGGGCGCTGGCGTTGTGTGGCGACATGCACGCCGCGCGGTTGCTGCGCCGCCAGGCCATGGACGCCGCGCTGCCGCTGGGCGACCTGGAGATCACCGCGAAGGTGGCGGCGTCGCTGGCCGTGCCGCACAAGGGCATGGCGCGCGATTTCACCCGCACCGCGTGGGAGATCGTGGACGTCACCGAGCGGGCGCTCATCGAACTGCCCGCGGGCGAGCAGCGACTGCGGGCGAGCCTGCTGACCACGCTCGCGCTGGAGCTGGAGGGCTCCTCCTCACCGGAGCGCGGGCGGCAGGCGTCGCTGGAGGCGCTGGAGCTGGCCCGGCAGAGCGGCGACCCCGCGCTGATCGCGGCGGCGCTGAGCGGGCGGTTGCGGCAGTCCTACGACATCCCGGCCGTGGACACGCGGGAGAGCATCGGCAGGGAGCTGCTGGAGGTCGCGCAGCGTTCGGGGCAGATGGCCACGCAGGCGCTGGCGCACCTGGTGTTACTGGAGTGCGCGGCGGCCAGGGGCGAGTTCACCGCGGCCGACGAGCACGCGGCCGCCGCCGACGCGCTGGCCAGGCAGTACGACCTGCCGGCCCCGGCCGCGGTCGTGGTCTGGTACGGCGGCATGCGGCTCATGATCACCGGCGACTACGCGGGCGCCGAGCGGGCCTACCGGGAGGCGGCCAGGATGACCGCGCGGGCCGGCATGCTCGAAGGCCGCCAGGACCTGCCGCTGATCACGACGTTCTGCCTGCACTTGGTGGACGGCCGGGCCGCGGAGACGGTGGACCTGCTGGCCGAGGCCCACCACCGCGGCGCAAAGTGGACGCTCGACGCCTACGCGCTGGCCCTGGCCTCGGCCGGGCACGTCAACGACGCCAAAGCCGTGGCCGCCACGCGTCCGCCGGTGCGCCCCGACTTCCTCTACGAGCTGGCGATGACCTGGCGGGCACTGGCCGGCATGCTGCTGGACGACCGGGAGCGGATGGTCGACTGCTACGACAAGCTCAAGCCGTTCGCCGACCGGGTGGCGGGTGCGGGCACGGGCGTGGTGGCGCTGTGGCCGGTGGCGCTGACGCTCGGCGACCTGGCCATCCGCCTGGGGCAGCCGGACGCAGCACGCGAGCACTACAAGAAGGCCCTGGAGGTGGCCGAGCGGGTGGGCGTGCCGCGCTGGGTGGAGGCGGCGCAGCGGTCGGTCAGCAGCTCACCTGGAAACGGTCGCTCTTGACGGTCTCGGCGCCCACGGCGGTCAGCTCGACGCGGTACCAGCCGGGGTTGCCGGTGACCTGCGGCCGCCACTCGACGGTTCGGGCGGCGCCGGCGAAGCCGTCGTGGTCGACGAAGTAGGTGCGCCAGGCCTTGGCGGCGGGGCTCCAGCGGGCCAGCCGCCAGCCGTACGCCACGCCCTTGGCGGGGTCGGAGTTGAGCAGGACGCTGCGGGCGACGTACGACTTGACGCACCCGGCGCCGCCGTCGGCCAGGACGCTCACGGTGACCTTGCCGGTCTGGGCGGGCAGCTGCTCGGTGATGGGCACCTCCCGGGCCGACAGGGTGACGGTCCTGGCGGGCTCGGGGGTGGAGCTGGCGCTACTGTAGGCGGCGAAGCCGACGTACGCGCTGGTGAAAGCAAGGGCGGCCACGAACAGCTTGGCCGCGTTCGCGGTGCCACTGGCCAGTACAGCTGCGCTTCTAGTCGTCGACATCTTCAACACCCCTTTTGGCTCACCCCTAGAGTGGAGTTGAGGGGTTGAGTGCTGGTTGTCGGCTGGTTGCACCTTTTGCGGGGCGGCTTGCAAGCCGGTGTGGCAATCACTTGCACCTTGAACTAAGGTAAGGCTGACCTAAGGCTTCAGGAAGGGCGGGCCGATGGACGATATCGCCAGGCCGTTCTGGCTCGGCCTGCCGTATTGGCTGGTGGGCGCCATCCTGATCCTCGCCCTGTTCGGCGCGTTCCAGGTCTACTACTGGGTCGGCCGCAAGCTGGGCGACAAGCTCTACGACTCGCGCATCGGCGTCAAGGTGGGCCGCGAGCGGATCGAGAAGGTCGAGCGGGTCGTCGAGAAGTGGGGCGCGCTGGCCGTCTACGGATGCTTCTGGGTGCCCATGCTGCGGCACACGCTTCCGTGGGTGGCAGGCGCGCTGCGGGTGTCCTATCCCTGGTACGTGGTCGCCAGCGCGCTAGGCTGCCTGACCTGGGCGCCCCTGTGGTGGTTCGGCCTCTGGGGCTGGCTGCAGCTGGCCGTGCGCTCGCCTGTCACGGCGGCGGTCGTCGCCGTGCTGGTCGTCGGGGGCGGAGCGTGGCTCGTGGTGTGGCGGCGCAGGAGGAGGCAGCGCGCCACGGACGAGAAGCTCCTGGTGTCATAGCTTCCGTACACTCTGGTCCTCGATGACGGCGTCCACGGCGTTCCTGCGTACCGTCTCGATGCCGTTCACGCAGGCCACCTTGGTCGGATAACCCTCGCCGACCGCCAGCGTCTGCCCGTTGTTCGCGACGAGCGCGAAGCGGAAGCCGCCCTGCCCGTCCTCGCTGATCACGAACCTGCCTGCCATGGTCGCCCCCTCCTCGATCTAACATTCGTTTACCCCGGCCTGATCGGGCGTTATGGCGCTACTTCGCAAACGAACCCTTGATCTCCTGCCAACATGTTTGGCATGCGTATTGCGGGATTGATCAGCTGTGCCGTACTCGCGGTGGTTATGGGGGTCTCCTCCTCCCCCGCCGCCGCGGCGGACGAGCCCACCGTGATGGCCGCGTCGGCGTACGTCGTCGACTCGACGGGAACGATCCACTTCGGCAAGCGGCAGACGCGGCGGGTCCCGGTGGCCAGCCTGGTCAAGGTCATGACGGCGTACGTCGTACTGCGCGAGGCCCGGCTGAGCGACACGATCACGATCAGCGCGACCGACGTCAAGTACGCCGCCGGCGGCGGCGCCACCACGGCGGGGCTGAAGAAGGGCGAGACCCTCACGGTCAGGGACCTGCTGTACGGGCTCATGCTGCCCTCGGGCGCGGACGCGGCCAACGCCCTGGCCCGCCGCTACGGCCCGGGCAAGACGGCCTTCGTCGCCAAGATGAACAACACCGCCCGCGCCCTGGGCCTGACCGACACCCGCTACACCAACGCCGACGGCATGCCCACGCCGGGCAACGGCGGCTACTCGACGGCCGTCGACCAGGCCAAGCTGGCCCAGCGGGCGTTGGCGAGCAGCACGTTCAGGACCGTAGTCGGCAAGAAGGTGCACACGGTGGGCGAGACCTCGCTGCACCGGCGGCACACGTGGCGCAACTCCAACAAACTGTTGTCACGGGCGGACGGGGTGCTGGGCGTGAAGACCGGGTACACGAGCGCTGCCGGATACTGCCTGTTGTTCGCGGGCGAGCGCGGCGGCCGGCAGGTGGTGGGCGTGTTGCTGAAGGACGCGAACGAGCGCCGCTTCGCCACGGCCGAGCAGCTGCTGGACTACGCCGAGGAGCAGATCATCGACAGCTAGTTGGGAGGGGGCGGAGAGGGACGGTGCTAGCCGAAGGTCATGTGGCCCGCGCCGGCCAGGCGCTCCAGACCTTGGGTGGCGCAGCTGAGCAGGCCCGTGTCGGGCGTGATGCCGCCGCGTGCCTGCTCACCCCCGAGCGGCCCCGACGTGATGGCGCCGGTGAGCAGGGTGTCGGCCGGACGCTGGGTGGCCAGGAAATCGCCCCGGCTGCGGAACTTCGAGGTGCCGACGGGGCGGCCGTCCCCGCCGAACCAGGTGACGACGGCGTGACCGCGGACGCCGCGCGCGCTCGTGCACGAGAGCACGCCGGTTGCCCTCAACGCGACCCAGCCGGAGCGCAGACCGGTCGCCGTGCCGTCCGGCGATGTGCAGCCCGTGAGCTGGAGGTGCCCCCGGACCGCGGCACGCCGGGGCGCGAGCCCGACCCACGGGTCGAAGACCAGCGGCCGGCCAGGCGGCGTGCCGACAGCACAGATCAGGGCGGCCGGCGGGGTCGCGGCCGGACCTCGCGGACCGCCGGCCACGGGCGGACTCAGCGCCTGCGCCGCGTCAGCAGTCAGCGGGCCGGCCGCGGCCGCGACTGCGATGATCCAGGTCATTTTCACGGACCCTCCCTGGGTAAATCATCCTGGGTAATCGGCCCGTCACATTCTGCAGCATCACGCCGTGCGGCACACCGGATCCAGGCGGTCGGCCGTCCACCTGAGAGAGTCCGCCAGCCGTACGCGAACGCGGCTCCGGTCCCGATGCGGTCTGCGCGGCGCACCCGGCAGCGCTTCGCTCAGCGACTCCCGGTATCCCATCGCCGTCTGATGCGCGAGGACGTGCATGGCATCCATAATTTCCTCCTTAATCAATTAAGACCTTAATTGATTAAGAGCGGCAGGACAAGGTCTTCGGTACGGTGGGACGATGGCCAGGGTCACACTCCAGACGATCGCCGACCGGCTCGGCGTGTCCCGGGCCACCGTGTCCTACGCCTTCTCCCGCCCCGACCAGCTCAGCGAAGGGCTACGGCAGCGGATCATGGAGGTGGCCGACGAGCTCGGCTACGCGGGGCCCAATCCGACGGCACGGTCACTACGGCTCGGGCGGGCGGGGGCACTCGGACTGATCTTCAGTGAGACGCTGGCGTACGCGTTCGCCGACCCCTACGCGATCGGGTTCTTCCAGGGGCTGGCCACGGCAGCCGAGGACGCGGGTGTGGGACTGCTCATCCTGCCGCTGCCGCACGGCGACCGGCGCAGCGAGACCGTACGCGACGCGGTGGTGGACGCCTTCTGCGTGGTGTCGCTGCCGGACGGGCATCCGGCGCTGGCGGAGGTGCTGGCCAGGAAGTTGCCGGTGGTGATCGTGGACGAGCCCTATGTGCCCGGTCACCCGTTCGTCGGCATCGACGAGCCCGCGGCGGGCGCGGCGGCCGCGCGGCACGTGCTGGAGCTGGGTCATCGGCGGATCGGGGTGGCCATGGTGGGACTCAACGACGACGGCTACACCGGCTGGGCCGACCTGGCGCGGCAGGAGGGCGCGGTGTTCGAGGCCATGCGGCGGCGGCGCGGCGGCTACCAGAGCGCGTGCGAGGAGGCCGGGCTGGAGTGGGCGGGGGTGCCGTTCTACGAGGTGGCGCGCAACTCGCGGCAGGCGGGAAGGAAGGCGGGGCACGCGCTGCTCGGCCGTTCTCCGCGCCCCACCGCGATCCTGGCCAACACCGACGTGCTGGCGCTGGGCGTGCTGGACGCGGCGGCCGACCTGGGACTCGCAGTGCCCGGGGAGCTGTCGGTGGTGGGCTTCTCCGACAGCGCCGCCGAGGAGGCCGGGCTCACCACGATCAGGCAGGCCAAGCAGGAGATCGGCGAGACGGCGGGGCGGCTGCTGTTGTCGGGGGACGTGGCCGAGCCCGAGCGGCTGCTCTTTCCCCACGAGCTCATCGTCCGCTCCTCCACCGCCCCGCCCCCCGCGCGTTAGGCCTCCCGGCGGGCATGGAGCAGGTCCGTCCCTGTTCCGCGACACATCCCATGGGGTACGGTTCACTCGCCAATGCGACTCGTGATGGAGTTTCGGGCCCCTTGAGGCCGCTTGAGAGGGAATGTGCCATGGCGGAATTCATCGAGGTCCGCGCGACGATCGAAGGCCGCAGGAAAGCGGCCGCGGTGGCGCATGGCATCCTGTGCGCGGGCCTGGCGACCTCCATCGACATAGACGAAGTGCCCCACCCGTCCACGAGCGCCTGGCAACTCACGCTCATCACGACGGACCAGCACGCCCCGATCCTCGAACAACACATCCGAGGAAGCGGCGAGCACGGCCCGATCGTCAGCCGGCCGGTGAGCCACGACGTCGACGGTTACCCCGCCTGGCTCACCGACCAGCCTTGAAATCTCTCCATCCCTACGACCGGCTCAGCGCAGGTGCGAGGCGTCCCAGCAGTTCGTCGTATCTGGCTTGCCGCAGCTCTCCAAGCCGTCGAGAGCCTTCGCGAGGCCGGCCGTCCTGGGGTTGCCGGGGTCGTTGGTCTCCTGGTGAGGATCGGTGACGGTGTTGTAGTACTCGGGTTTCGGATCGCCCTCGTACTCGACATAGAGCTCGCCGGCGGTGCGCACGGCGGCGTACGTCGGCGGCGTGGCGTTCCCTACCTTGCGCGAGTCCGCGTCGGGGTCCGAGCCCGGCCCGCCCAGACTCGGCTTGACGTGCTCGATCAGCGCCGCGTTCCGCCAGTCCCGCACCGGGCGGCCCTGGATGAAGGGCAGCAGGCTGCGCCCGTCGCGGCTGTCACGCAGCGCCGGGTCGATGCCGGCCATGTCGAGGAATGTCGCGAACAGGTCGACGTTCTGGGTGATGGCGTCGGTCACGAGATCGCCCTGCCGTCCCGCGGCCGGGCGCTTGACCAGCAGCGGCACCCGGACGTCGTGGTCGTAGGCGGTGGACTTGTTGCGCAGCAGGCGATGCTGGCCCAGGTGGAAACCGTTGTCGCTGGTGAACACCACGTACGTGTTCCGCCGCTCGCGCTCCGTCAACGTCGAGAGCACGCGCTCCACCATGTCGTCGACCGACTGAACCATGCGGATCCGGTTGCGGAAGTCGGTGCGCAGTTCCTTGGCGAGCTTCGGCCCGATCGGCTCCCGCCGGACCCACGAGGGCTTGTCGGCGGTGTCCTCGTTGAACGCGGGCAGCTTCGTCACATCGATGCCGGCGCAGTCGGGGCCGCCGCAGTCCCCGTGGGGGAACTGGCCGGCGGGCCACTTGGTCTTCGGCCGGTCACGGCGCGCAGGTGGGAAACGCGGCTCCTTGTCGCCCGGTTTGTTGTCGACCCTGGCATGTGGCGAGAACGGCGAGACCTGCAGGAAGAACGGCTCGCCGGGCGCGTAGGCGCGGGACCGCTCGATGAAGCCGACCGCCCGCTTCCCGAGCTCGTCCACCAGGTAGGTGCCGTCGGACGGGTCGCGCGGCCTGGCGCCGGGCGTCTGCTCCTTGATGTAGCGGGTGAGCTGGTATCGGTACTCGTTGTAGCCGCCGGCCCCCGCCACATGCCACTCGTCCCACCCTGCCGGCACCTTGTAGCCGGCGCCCGCCGGGTACTCGTTGACGTACTTGCCCAGGTAGCCGGTGCGGTAGCCGGCCTGGTGCAGCGCGGTGGCATAGGTGCGGCTCTCGTGCGGCTCGAAAGCCCGGTAGCCGCCTCTGTCGTAGCCCTCGTTGGTACGCACGCCGGTGTTGTGCGGGAACTGGCCGGTGAACATCGTGGCCCGCGACGGGCAGCAGAGCGAGTCGGCCACGTAGTAGCTGCTGAACGTGGTGCCACCCTTGGCAAGGCCGCTGGCGGCGTCCATGTACTGGAGCAGCTCGGCCGACAGGTCGTCGACAAGGAAGAAGATGATGTTCGGCCGCTGAGGCTTGGCGACGACGGTCGCGGCGTTCGCCTGGCCGGCTGTGGTCAGGACCAGGACGACGGCCAACACCATCGCCAAGGCTCTCGGGATTTTCGCGCGCATGGACATGACGGCCCTTTACGGAGGGAGGAAGCTCAGGGCTGCAATGTACGCTAATGTCCGACTTCGCGAATAATCAACCTATTCGTCCCACGATTAGGCATAGGTCAGCAAGGCTGCGGTGCGGGAGCGCGAACGGTTCAGGTCACTTGGCGCGCATCAGACCATGACAGGCGATCGCGGCGGCGGCCACCACGTTCAACGAGTCCACGCCGGCGGCCATCGCCGTCGCGCTCATCGGTATGCACACCGCCTGATCGGCTTCCTCCAGCCAATGAGACGACAGACCATCCCCTTCGGCGCCGAGCAGCAACGCCACTCGATCCGCCAATATGACCTCGTCCATAGGGACGGCGGCCTGGTCAGGGGTCAGGGCGAGGGTCTGGTAGCCCGCCTCCCGCAACTGAGCGAGCCCGTCGAACCAATCGTCCAGCCGCGCGTACGGGATCGAGAACACCGCCCCCATCGAGACCTTCACCGCACGCCGATACAGCGGATCCGCGCACCGGGGCGACAGGATGATCCCGTCCACGCCCAGCGCGGCGGCCGATCTGAAGATGGCGCCGACGTTGGAGTGGTCGACCAGGTCCTCCAGCACCAGCAGCCGCCGCGCCCCGCCCTTGAGCAGGGTGCCGACGGACGGGAGCGGGAGGCGTTCCATGGAGGCCAGGGCGCCGCGGTGAACCTGGAAGCCGGCGATGCCCGCCACGATCTCGTCGCTCGCCACGTACACGAGGGCGTCGCCGAGGACGTCGGACAGCGAGGGCAGCCAGCGACGCGTGGTCAGGACGGAGCGGATCGGGTAGCCGGCGCCGATGGCGCGCCTGATCACCTTCTCGCCCTCGGCGAGGAACAGGCCACGCTCGGCCTCCAGGCTCTTGCGCAGCTCCATGTCCCGCAGGCGGGTGTAGTCGGACAGGCGCGGGTCGTCGGCGTCGGTTACGTACTCGGGCACGCTTCCGATACTGCCATTCAGCGGCCTGCTCAAGCGCCTTCAGCTACCGTCATGCGCCTTCTGACCTGCCAGACCGCCGCATAGCAGGTGAGCACCAGACACAGGCCGATCACCGTGCCCGCGCCGGTCTTGGTGATCACGCTGGGCAGGCCGAATGCCGGGTCGGGCTCGTCCACCAGGGGCCAGAGGAGCGCCCCGGCGACGGTCCCCGCCGCGCCGGCCACCATGACGGTCCGGCGCGTGCGCGGGGAGATCCGCAACCGGTCCGGTACGGGCGCCGCCACCATCCTCGACAGCGCTCGCCAACCCCACCACACGACCGCGACCAGCCCGATCACCGACGAGGTGTACTGCAGGAGACGGAACACCCTGATCACGCCGAAGATCGAGACCGACAGCCAGGGGCCCCACTCCGCCGGGCCGGTGGAGTGGGTGAAGGAGTCCCACAGGACGTGGGTGGCCGCACCGATGACGGCGCCCACGGCGATGGGCAGCGGCCGGAGCCGGTCCGGGGTCAGGAGCGCGGCGCGGCCGGCCAGCGACGGCGGCAGCAGGGAGATCAGCGGGTCCCTGAAGACCCAATGGAACAGCGGCAACAGCACCAGCACGGCTACCAGGTCGATGGTGACGACGCCGAGCCAGGAGTGCCAGTTGGTGTAGTGGGGCAGGAAAGGGAGGAAGATCGGCAGGTCCGGGACCATCGCCCCCATAGCCAGAGCCCATGGATCGGCGAATCTGCGTACCCGTGATGACGTGATCAGTGGCACCACCGCGGCCATGTGACTGGGCGTGAATGGCACAGTCTTCCCCCCGAATATAAGCCCTGAGCGATCCCCGACGATCAGTGCTCATTATGTGCGGAAGTTACGACTATCCTTTGCCTACACCTTCCACGATTACGATCCGTGATGGGTACATAACACATCGCTGTCGACGGCCGGATAGCCGGGAGTTCGGGGGTTCATGGTGCCTGACCAGCGGATTCATGAGCGTCCGGCCGCGTCAGCCGATTGGCTCCGCGCGGCCCGAGCGGCGCGCGGGCTGTCTGTGGTCACGCTCGCCTGGCTGGGCGTCGAAAGCACGCTCGGCCTGGCGGCGGGCTTGGCCGCGCACTCGGTCGCGCTGATCGGCTGGGCTCTGTCCGCGCTGGTGGAGGCGGCGGCCAGCTTGATCGTGCTGTGGCGGTTCACCGGGGCGCGCACGCTGTCGCCGGGCGCGGAGAGCTCCGCCAGGAAGGCGATCGCGCTGAGCTTCTGGCTGCTCGCGCCCTACCTGGTCGTGCACGTGCTCCACGACCTGGGCGAGGGCCACCGGGCGACGCCGACCGCGTTGGGCATCGTGGTGACGGCGTGCAGCCTGGTCGGCATGCCGGCGCTGGGGATCGCCAAACGGCGGCTGGGCCGCCGGTTGGTCTCCGCGGCCACGTCGGGCGAGGGCATGCAGAACCTGATCTGCGGGGCGATGGCGGCAGGCGTCCTGGCCGGGCTGTGGCTCAATACCCTTGGCTGGTGGTGGGTGGATCCGGCCGTCGCGCTGATGCTGGCGGCGGTCGCGGTACGGGAGGGAAGGCGGGCCTGGCGCGGCCACGTCTGCTCCCATTGAGAACATCCAGCCCATTGTCTCTCAGGGGTAACCCCCGTATATTGCTGCCAATTTGGTCACAGTCGCAGTTCACGATGACAACAGAGCGTAATCGCTGCACCAAATGGCCTGTTTTGCACCACTGACTGCAGCGAGTATCGTTCCCGGAGTATTGCGGAGCTTCTCCCGCTAGGGTCTCCGGAAGGTCTCAACACACCTAAGAGGACATCGTGGGGCGACACCGCACAGACGAGCTCGATGGCGGATACGGCGGCGGATACAGAGCCAGCGAAACCCCATCTCGCAGGCGCCGCAGCAGCAGGGGCCGCGTGCTCGTGCCATTGGCCGGCGCCGTGGCGCTGGCCGTGCTCCTCGGTGTGGCCGCGTTCGTCATCTTCAACCGCGACCACGACTGCTCGGGCGGCAAGCTCGCGCTGCGTGTCGTCGCGACCCCCGACGTCGAGCCGGCGCTCAGCAAGATCGCGAATAACTATAACAAGGCCATGCACTCGATCGACAGCAAGTGCGTGGACGTGACGGTGGCCAAGGAGGCGGCGGCCAGGACGGCCAACGCGCTGGCCGCGGGCAAGGCCACCGCCGACTTCTGGGTGGCGGACTCCAGCCTCCTCCTGGAGAGCATGCGCAAGACCCCGGCGGGCAAGGCGTTGCCGGAGCCCGAGGTCTCGATCGCGACCTCCCCCGTCGTGCTGGCGGCGGCCAAGTCAGCCGCGTCGAAGTTGTCCGGCGCCCTCACGCCGAGCTGGACCAGCATGATCGCGGCGGCGAACGTGGCGAACGTGGACGGCCCCGGCAAAAAGGTACGCGTGCTCGCCCTCGACCCGCAGAAGAACTCCGCCGGCCTGGCGGCGCTGCTGGCCGCGGCGGGCACGGCCAAGGAGGCCGGGCAGGACAAGGCGCTGGTGGGCGCATTGAAGGAGCTGTCGGGACAGCTCGCGTCCGATTCGACGGCGTTGCTGGCCAGCCTCACCGTGAAGTCCGGCAGCAAGGTGCCCGTGGGCGTCGCCTCCGAGCAGGCCATCTACGCGCACAACACGAGGAAGCCGGAGGCCCCGGTGGTCGCCCTCTACCCGAAGGAGGGCACGCTCAGCCTCGACTACCCGGTCACGATCCTCACCAAGGAGCCGGCCACGCTGAAGGCGGCGGCGGACTTCAAGCAGGAGCTGTCCACGGACTCGGCCAAGAAGATCCTGCGTGACGCCGGTTTCCGCAGCGCGGACGGCAAGGCGGGCGACGTGCTGACGAAGGAGAAGGGGTTCACGCCGGAGACGCCGCAGGCGCTACCGGCCCCCGACGGCGCGACCGTGGCGCGGATGGTGCAGACCTGGTCCAGGCTGAACCTCGGCAGCCGCCTGCTCACGCTGCTCGACGTCTCTGGCACGATGGCGCTGCCGGTGCCGGGCACGGGCATGACCCGCATGCAGGCCATCGGCAAGATCGCCACGGAGGGTCTCGGCCTGTTCCCTGCCGACTCCGAGCTGGGTGTGTGGACGTTCTCCACGCATCTGGACGGCCGCGGCAGGGACTGGAAGGAGATCGTCTCCCTCGGGCCGCTCACCGAGAGCATCAACGGCACGCTCCGCAAGGACCTGATGGTCAAGCAGCTCAGCACGATCCAGGCCAAGGCGACGGGCGACACCGGGCTGAACGACACGCTCAAGGCCGCGTACACGGAGATGACCAAGACGTACCAGCAGGACAAGATCAACACGCTCTTGATCCTCACGGACGGCGCGGGCAATGACGATCCCGACGGCGGGATCAAAAACCCGGCGATCCTGCAGTTCCTGAAGGACACCTACGACCCCAAGCGCCCGGTCAGCATCATCATCATCGCCTTCGGCCCTGACGCCGCGCCCGGCAAGCAGCAGATGGACGCGCTGGCCAAGGCGACCGGCGGCGAGGCGTACATCGCCAAGAACATCCTGCAGGTCCGCGACTTCTTCCTGCAGGGCATGGAGCGGCGCCTCTGCTCCCCCAACTGCGACGGGTAATTTCGCCCGTTATGCCCAATCGGCATAACGGGCGAACCTGCCCGAACTAGGCCGCGTCCTCTCCGCGTGGGGCTTGAGTGCCCGTCCTACCTGCGGGGAGGGAATCCGTGCCTGGATGGCCGACCGTCGATCGCGCCGACGATCAGGAGCTGGTGGAGGCTCTGCGGCGCGCGGACGCCGACGCTCCCGCCAAGCTCTTCGACTCCTACGCCGAGCGGCTGTACGACTACGCGTTCTCCCTGGCCGGTGACCGGGACCTGGCGACGGACGCCGTGCACGACGCCATGGTCACCGCGCAGGGGTGCGTGGAGCGGCTGAGGGAGCCGGGCCGGCTGCGGGCCTGGCTGTACGCGCTGGCCAGGTTCCAGGTGCGGGCCAGGATGGCGCACCGGAACACCCCCACACAGGAGCTTCCCGACCTGGAGGAGCAGGCGGATCCGGAGCTCGCCGACCTGGTTCACGAGACTCTGGGCGAGCTCGGCGAGACCGAGCGCGAGGTCCTGGAGCTGTCGCTGCGCCACGGCCTGACCCCGTCCGAGGCCGGCGCGGTGCTGGCGCTGACCTCGCGGCAGGCGGCCGCCAAACTGGGCCGAGCCCGCGACCATCTGGAGATCGCCGCGGCGGCCGTGATGCTGGCCAGGACGGGCCGGGCGCACTGTCCCGACCTGTCGGCCATGGTCGACTCGTGGGAGGGGCCGCTCACTCCGCTGCTGCGGCGGCGGTTGTCGGGGCACATCGGCGGCTGCGAGGTGTGCACCGAGGGCAGGCATCGGCAGGTCTCGGCCGGGCGGCTCCTGGACATGGTGCCGGTCGCGTTCCCGCCGATCTCGCTGCGCCGCCGGGTGATCGACACGTGCCTAGATCCCGAACGCGGCCAGACTCGTACGCTGATCATGGATCGCGGGGACAGCTTCGACCGGGCCGGGTTCCCGGTGGCGGCCGAGCGCCGCTCGCGCCGGCGCCGGCCGCGCCGGCTCGCGCCGGTGGTGCTGGCGGGCGCGTGCGTGCTGGCCGCGACGGGGGCCGTGGTCGTGATCAACAGCGGGACGGCGTCGAACCCCACTGCGCTGCAGTTCGCCCCATCCCCCACGCTCCCCGGCGAAGAGAGTCCGACTCCGGAGGTCGTTCCCGAGCAGGACGACCTGACTCCGTCGGCGACCCTGAGTGCCGGCCCGTCGGCGCCGCCCAGCTCGACGGGGCCCACCCCGAGCGGGCGGCCGGCCGCCGCGCGACCGAGCACCAGGCCCGCGGCCGTGCCCACCACTGGGCCCACGGCCACCCGCCGCAGGCCCGCGCCCGGCGCCAAGCTCGGCGTGTCGTGCCCGCCAAGGATCGACGGCGCGGCCAAGATCGGGCTCAGCGCCCGCAACGCCTCCGTGTCCTGGGTGGCGACCGCCTCGCAGGGGCTGGACGCGTTCCCGGCGAGCGGGTCGATCAAGGCCGGCGGCTCGGTGATGATCTGGGTGACGGTGATCGACCCGAACGAGGCCGGCACGGGCCGGGTCTCGTTCACCTCGAACGGCGGCACCGCGACCTGCTCGTTGTCCTGGGACGGCCGGGAACCCCAGGCGTCCGACCCGCCGAACGACGAGCCGACACCCACGCCGGAGCCGACGGAATCGCCCACCGGGATGGAGACGTCGTCAGTAGAGACCATGAACGAGTAAAGCTCTCGTAACGTCACAGTAGACTCTTATTTAGACGACAATCAGGGATATATCGGACCCCCACTCGTGGATCCTAGGCCACATAGGGCATTCTGGTGTGCTTGGGGGCCGCGTCGGGTCCGGAGACCGCTTGACCGTGTGTTGAACATCACACAAGAAATCTCCGCCTGCCGGTAAACCGGAGCGCGTCGCCAAGCGTCGGCATTGACGTGTCCAGGCGCGGATTGGTCCCATGAACTGGCGATCAACCGCGCTTTTACCAGTAAGAGCAGGAGAGATACAGGAGATGCTCAGGCAGCACCGCAAAGCCCTCGCCTGGTTGGTGGGGCTCGCCTGCATAGCAGGAGCGGTAGTGGCGCTCTTCGACATCGAGACGCCGCTGCGCCCGTTCCTGATCTCCTTGTTCCTTCTGGTGGTTCCAGGAGCGGCAGTGGTGGGACTGTTGCGTGATCGTGACCCACTGGCCGCACTATCCGTAGGAGCCGCGGCAAGTCTCGTACTGAACGTGCTGCTCGCTGAGGCCATGCTGCTCTTCGGCGCGTGGTCACCGCGGGCCGGGGTGGCGACGGTCGCCGTGCTCGGCGGGTTCATGTACGTGCTCCGCGTCTTGTACCGGGGGAAGAGCATGCAGACCGAACAGGGGGCCAGGGCAAGGTGACAATCCAGGTAGTTCGGCCGGGAGAGCTCGGGGACTCCGAGCGTGTCCGATGGCGTGAGCTGCAGAAGGCCGACCCGAGTCTGGACAACCCGTTCCTGTCGGTCGAGTTCGCCGTGGCGATGGACCGCTTGCGCGACTACGTGAGGGTGGCGGTCGTCTCCGACGGAAGCGGCATCAAGGGATTCTTCCCGTACGAGCGGCACAGCTTCGGCATCGGCAAACCGCTCGGCGGCTTCCTCACCACATGTCACGGTCTGATCTCGACCCCGGACCTGAAGCTCGACGCCAAGGCCCTGCTGCGGGCCTGCAAGCTCAGCGTGTTCGACTTCGACCACCTGGTGGCGGGGCAGCCGACGTTCGCCCCGTACGAGCAGGACGTGCGCCCGGCCCCGGTCATGGACTTCACCTCCGGCTTCGAGGCCTGGATCGAGCAGGTCAAGGCCAATTCGCCGAAGAACCTCAAGACCGTGCGCTACAAGGAGCGCAAGCTCGGCCGCGAGCAGGGCGAGCTGCGCCTCGAGTGGGCCTCGGCCGACCCCGAGGTGATGCGCACGTTACTGGCCTGGAAGTCGGACCAGTATCGGAGGACTGGCCGGGTGGACAGGTTCGCCCAGCCGTGGATCGTCGAATTGACCGACATGATGCATGCCGAGAACTCATCGGACTTCGCAGGCGTGCTGACCATGCTTTATGCCGGTGACGTGCCCGTCGCCGGACATTTCGGCCTCCGTACGGCCACCACGCTTGTAGGGTGGTTCCCCGCCTACGACACCGAGTACGCGCGTTATTCGCCCGGCATCGTGCACCATCTCCAGATGGCCGAGGCCGCCGCGAAGAGCGGTCTGCACATGGTGGACATGGGCAAGGGCGGCAAGGAGTACAAAGACTGGCTCAAGAGCGGGGTCCTGTACGTTGCCGAAGGCCGTATCTCGCGACCGTCCGCGACGGCGGCGGTCCACTGGATCGGCCGAACTCCTTTCAACAAAGCCCGAACAATTGTCATGGATCGACCGTCTCTTTATAGAGCGGCCGACCGTGTCCTCAAGGGCTTCGGTCGGGTGCGCACTTCGATGCAGCAGCAAGAGCCACCCAACGCAGCAGTCAAGGAACCGACCGGAGCACGCTGAGCGCTCCCCGAAACCCGCAGCCACACCCTCACTCCACAGGACCCTTCAATGCACCGTTCACCGGTTTCGCCATTCCCGCAGCACCCGGGGCTGGTTTGGGCCGGCCCGCGGAGGAGGGCCCCGGAAGGATATCCCTCGCTATGAGTCCCGAGATCACCAAGCACAACGGCAAGGTCCACTCCTCGCCCCTCCGGTCGATGCCGCCGCCATCGAGCTTCACGCCTGTCACGCCTCACCTGGCCATTTCCCCGACGGTGAGCGTGGTCGTGCCGGCGATGAACGAGGCCGAGAACCTCCCCCATGTCTTCGCCACGATCCCGCAGTGGATCGACGAGATCATCCTCGTCGACGGCAACTCCGTCGACGACACGGTGGCCGTGGCCAAGCGGCTGCGTCCCAACGTGAAGGTGGTCACGCAGACCGGCAAGGGCAAGGGCGACGCCCTGGCGGCCGGGTTCGCCGCGTGCACCAGCGACATCATCGTGATGATCGACGCCGACGGCTCGACCGACGGCCGCGAGATCATCAACTTCGTGGGAGCGCTGGTGACCGGCGCCGACTTCGTCAAGGGTTCGCGCTACGCCTCCGGTGGCGGTAGCGACGACCTGACGCTGAACCGGCGCCTGGGCAACAAGGTCCTCACCGGCATCGTCAACGTCATGTACAGCACCAAGTACACCGACCTGTGCTACGGCTACAACGCTTTCTGGGCCCGCCACCTGGACGTGCTCAACCTCGACTGCGACGGCTTCGAGGTGGAGACGCTGATGAACGTGCGGGCCGCCAAGGCCGGGCTGAAGGTGCACGAGGTGCCGAGCCACGAGCGCAACCGCATTCACGGCGAGAGCAATCTGCGCGCCGTACGAGATGGCTTCCGCGTGCTCAAGACCATCCTGAAGGAGTGGCGTCGCCAGCCCGCTCCTGCTCAGCCTGAGCCGACCGCCACTCCTGCCGCTGACCGAGGCGTCGCTTAAGAAGGATCGTTGTGAACACGTCTGTTGTCATCTGCGTCTACACCGAGGACCGGTGGGAGGACATCAGGCAGGCAGTCGAGTCGGTCGAGAACCAGACACGCCCGGCACACGAGCTGATCCTGGTGGTCGACTACAACCCCGACCTGCACCTCAAGCTCAAGCTTGAGTACCCGCAGGCCATCGTGGTGGAAAACACCCACGAGCAGGGGCTGTCCGGCGGCAAGAACACCGGCGTGGCCACGGCCAACGGTGAGATCGTCGCCTTCCTCGACGACGACGCCGTCGCCGATCCCGGGTGGCTGGAGGCTTTGGAGGAGGGCTTCCAGGAACCGGGTGTGGTGGGCGTCGGCGGCCGTACCGATCCCCTATGGGCGTCGGGGGTGCGGCCGCGGTGGTTCCCGTACGAGTTCGACTGGACGGTGGGGTGCACCTACCGCGGCATGCCGTCGGTACGTGCGCCGATCCGCAATGTGATGGGTGGCAACGCGGCGTTCCTGCGTGACGTGGTGTCCGAGGTGGGCGGTTTCCACAGCGGCATCGGGCGCAGTGTGCAGGGACGCAAGTCGCGCCCGCTGGGGTGCGAGGAGACCGAGTTCTGCATCCGGCTGAGCCAGCGCAAGCCGGGCTCGGTCATGTTGTTCGAGCCGCGCGCGGTGATCGGGCACAAGGTGTCCACCCAGCGCGAGCGGTTCGCGTACTTCAGGTCGAGGTGCTACGCGGAAGGGCTGTCGAAGGCCCTGGTGACGCAGGAGGTCGGCACCCAGGACGGGCTGGCCAGCGAGCGGGCCCACGCGCTCAAGACGCTGCCGCTGGGCGCGCTGCGCGGCGTCGGCGAGGCCCTGCGCGGCGACCTGGGCGGGCTCGGCCGGGCGGCCGCTATCGTCATCGGGCTGGCCTGGACGACCTGGGGCTATGTGGTGGGTTCCGTACGGCTTAAGGCGGCACGATCATGATCCGAGTTCCGATCCTGATGTACCACTCCGTCACGGACACCCCCAATGACGAGACCCGTCCACATTCGGTGCGGCCGTCGGACCTGGACGAGCAGCTCGCCTACCTGAAGGAGAGCGGTTTCACCCCGCTCACGCTGGGCGACCTGGTGGCCGCGCTCAACAAGATCGACGGCCGCACCGTGCCGGAGAAGCCGGTCGTGGTGACCTTCGACGACGGCTACGCCGACTTCCACAGCCAGGCGCTGCCGCTGCTCGACAAGCACAGCTTCCCGGCCACGGTCTTCCTGACCAGCGGCTGGGTCTCCGACGCCGGCAAGGATGCCGCGGGCCGGCCGCTGGACGACATGCTGTCCTGGGGCCAGGCCCGCGAGGCGGCGCAGACCGGCATCGAGATCGGCGGCCACAGCCACAGCCATCCCCAGCTCGACCAGCTCCGC
Organism: Nonomuraea sp. 3N208; assembly: GCF_052245935.1. NCBI lineage: Bacteria > Bacillati > Actinomycetota > Actinomycetes > Streptosporangiales > Streptosporangiaceae > Nonomuraea > Nonomuraea sp. 3N208. Next base: position 128,404 of record NZ_JBQQBR010000020.1, read on the forward strand.
GTCGAGGACCTGCGGCAGGAGCTGCGGAGGAACAAGGGCCTGCTGGAGGAGAAGATCGGCGCGCCGGTCGCCACCATGGCCTACCCGTACGGGTACTCCAGCGCCCGTGTGCGTCGAGAAGTGCGCAAGGCCGGATATTTCGCCGCTTGCGCCGTGAGCAACACCATCGCCGCGGACCGGCACGACATGCTCGCCATCCCCCGGTTGACGGTCGGCAAGGGCACGACCATCAACATGTTCAAGCGCGCCGTCGAAGGCAACGCCGTACCTCTCATCTACCTGCGCGAGCGCATCCTCACCAAGGGGTACGCGGTCGTGCGGCGCACGAGGTACGGGCTGCAACGGGTGCGCAGAAATGTCTAGCGTCTGGGGGAAGATCCTTCGCGACCTCCGCAACCCCCTGTTCCGGCAGGGCTACGCCCTCATGGGCAACACCGTCGTCACCGGCGTGCTCGGCATGGGCTACTGGCTGCTGGCCGCCCACTACTACTCACCTGAGGAATTCGGCCGCGGCCAGGCGGTGATCACCGCGATGCGGCTGTTCGCGTCGCTGACCGCGCTGGGGTTCGTGGGGGCGCTCGCCCGTTACCTGCCGGTGGCCGGCCGCCGCACGCCCGAGCTGATCCTGCGCGGGTACGGCCTGGCCGCCGCCACGGGCGGGGTCGCCGCGCTCGGCTTCCTGCTGACGCTGCCCATGTGGGGCCAGACGTACCAGGTGCTCGGGGGGTTCGGGCCCGGGCTGTTCTTCCTGGCGTCCGTGGTGGTGTGGGCCGTGTTCACGCTGCAGGACGTGGTGCTGACCGGGCTGCGCAGGGCCACGTTCGTACCCATGAACAACCTGGTTTTCGGCCTGGTCAAGATGGGGTTGCTGGTGGCGCTGGCCGGCGCGCTGCCGGAAGGCGGGATCTTCGTCTCGTGGGTGATCCCGACGGCGCTCGCGCTGATCCCGGTCAACTGGCTGATCTTCGGCGTGGTCGTGCCCCGGCACGTGCGGGCGGCCGACGCCGGGCAGGAGCCGCCGCGGCTGCGGGAGATCGGCAGGTTCCTGTCCGGGGACTTCCCCGGGACGTTGTCGATCCTGGCGATCGTCTACTTGGTGCCGGTCGTCATCGCCACGCAGGTGGGCGAGGCCACGTTCGGGCGCTTCTCGATGGCGCACACGCTGGCCAGCATGATCGAGCTGCTGGCCATGAACATGGCGGTGTCGCTGACCGTCGAGGGCTCTTTCGAGCCTGCTCAGCTGGCCGCGAACTGCCGGCGGGCGTTGCGGCGGGCGTTCATGATCGTCATTCCGATCATCACGGTGGCGATCCTCGGGGCGCCGCTGATCCTGACGATCTTCGGCTCGGATTTCGCCGAAGAGGGCACGCTACTGCTGCGGCTGATGGCGCTCGCCGTGCTGCCGCGGGTGCTGATCGAGGTGTACTTGAGCGCGCTGCGCGCGCTGAGCAAGGCACGTGCGCTGGCGGTCGTGCAGATCGGGCTGGCCGTGCTCGTGCTCGTGTCCACCATCGCCTTGTTCCCGTTCGCAGGGGTGAACGCGGTGGGGTACGGGTTGCTCTTCAGCGAGCTGCTCGTGGCGGTGTTGATCTTCGGGAATCTTCGTAGAATTCTCAAGTTCGGTGAATCTGGGAAGGCGACTGTCATCCAGGGGTCGTCCGGGGCCGCATGATGGTCAACGTGAGGCAACGGGACGGCGATGGCATGACAACGGGGATCACCGGCTCCTCGGACATGCGTGGGGACAAGGAGGAGTCAGACGTGCCCTTCGATCCGGAGGCTACCGGGGTGATCCCGAAGCTGACGTTCGACAAGGAGCCTGCCTCTTCGGAGGTGGATGAGGGCGCGGCTGAGGGCTCTGCTGCCACGGACGAGGACGAGTCCGCCGCGGACCAGACCACGACGTTCCGGATTCCCGGGCCGTCCCTCCACATCGGCCGGCCGCCGACCGCGGAGGACGCCGACCCGTCGGCCGCCGGGACCGTCTCCATGCCCGTCCAACGACCCGACGACGAAACGTCGGGAGCCGAGGGCGATGTCGCCGAGCGGGCTGAAAGCGACTCCAAGACGCCTACCGCACCTAAGAAGATCGAGCCCAAGAAGGCGGACACGCCCAAGGGGCCCGAGCCCAAGAAGGCGGACACGCCCAAGGGGTCCGAACCCAAGAAGGCGGCCGACTCGGACGCCGACGCGCCGACCGACCCGGGCCTGCGCACCCAGCCGCCCAGCGGACCGCAGCCCACCGGCACCGCCAAGCCCGCCGCCGTGCCCCAGCCGCCCAGCGGGCCCCAGCAGGCCGGCGGGCCCCAGCAGGCCGGCGGGCCGCAGCAGGGCGGCCGGCCGCAGCAGGGCGCCTCGCAGGGGGCTGCGGGTGCGAAGACCGGCACGTCCAAGGGCGCGTCGCCCACAGGCGCGCCCGCGAAGGAGGAGTCCGGTAGCGCATCGCCCGGCGCCGGGACGGTGCCCACGAACGTGCCCGCCGAAGCACCACCGACCGGAGCGCCGATCGCGAAGTCGCCCGCCGTCGGACCGGCGACCAAAGGACCGGCCACGGGCGCGCCGACCGGGCGTCCAGCCCTTGGCGGGCCGACCGGGCGTCCAGCCCTTGGCGGGCCGACCGGGCGTCCAACCCCTGGCGGGCCGACCGGGCGTCCAACCCCTGGCGGGCCGACCGGGAGGCCGGCTGCCGGCAGGCCGGGCAGTAGCGGGCTGGCCGGTTTGGTGCAGCCCACCACGGCGCCGCCGCAGGGGCCCGGTGGGCCCGGTGGGCCAGGCGCGCCTGCGGGCGCGCCTTCACGGCAAGCACTCCCTCAGCAGGCCGGCCCGCAGCAGGCACTCCCCCAGCAAGCCGGACCCCAGCGAGCCGTGCCGCAGCAGGCGGCGGCCCCCAAGCCGCGCCCCGCCGGCGGCCGGATCGGCGCGCTGATCGCCAGCGCCCCCAAGTGGCTGCCGGTCCTGCTGATCCTCGAGGGCCTGCTCATGTACGTCCTCGCCCTCAAGGTCTCCCCAGGACCCCTACGCGGCGTGGACCCCAACAACATCGACGGCCTGGGCCTGATCTCGGCGCTCCCGGCCACGGCCTTCATCGCGCTCCTCATCATGATCGTGTCGTTCTTCGTCACGGTCGCCCAGAGCACGGACCGCAAGTTCCTCCTCCTGTTCCAGATCGCCGCCATCACGTTCGCCCTGCACGGCGCGGGCGCCCTGGTGGCGACCGAGCCGCGCTTCCCCACCGCGTACATCCATGCCGGTTTCGTCGAGTTCATCAGCAGAACCGGTGAGACCGCCATCAGCATCGACGCCCGCATGGGCTGGCCGGGCTTCTTCGCGTTGTTCGCCTTCGTGACGAAGGCCGCCGGCATCACCGACTTGACGCCGATCCTGATGTGGACGCCGCTCCTGTCGAACCTGCTCTACTTGCTCCCGTTCGTGCTGATCCTGCGCCAGGTCGTGGCGACCACGCGGGCGCGGTGGTTCGCGGCGCTGCTGTTCGTGCTGGTGCAGTGGATCGGGCAGGACTATTTCTCGCCGCAGGGCTTCACGTTCGCCCTGTATCTGGCATTCGTGGCGATCCTGCTGCGCTGGTTCGGGCGCGTCGAGCCGCGGACCAAGCCGATCCCGCCCAAGGGCCTGCGCAGGCTGCTGGGCAAGCTGGACGCGATGACGCCGGGCGAACTGGCCAACACCGGCACGTACCGGGCCGACAAGCTGCTCATGCTGATGATGGTGCTGGCGTTGTTCTTCGCGTCGGTGGCCTCGCACCAGATCACGCCGTTCATGATGCTCGGCGTCGTGACCGCGTTTCTGATCTTCAAGCGGACGTCGCTGACGTGGGCGCTGCCGTTCGCCCTCGGGCTGGTGGTGCTGGCCTGGATCAGCTACATGACGGTCGGGTTCTGGGCGAGCCAGATCGACGCGATCTTCGGCGGTCTGGGCAACATCCTGCAGAACCTGCGCAGCAACACCGGCGACCGGATCGAGGGCAGCGACCCGGCACACGCGATGGTGCTGCAGGCGCGCCTCGGCATCCTCGTGGTCATCCTCAGCCTGGCGGCGACGGGCCTGTTCAGGCGGCTGCGGCGCGGGGTGTTCGACCGGTCGGCGCTGATCCTGCTGTGCGTGCCGGTGCTGGCGCTCGGCCTGCAGAGCTACGGCGGCGAGATCGGGCTGCGCATCTACATGTTCGCGCTGCCCGGCGCCTGCCTGCTGGCCGCGTACGCCTTCTTCCCGAACCTGCCGGCCGACAGCGCGGACGTGCGCGAGGAGACCGTGCCGCTGCGCAAGCGGAACGTGCGGTTCAACCCGCAGCTCACGAAGAAGCTCTCGGTGGTGCTCGCGGCCTGCTTCGCGGTGTTGTTCGCGTTCACGTTCCTGCTGGCCAGGTACGGCAACGAGAAGTTCGAGCGGGTCACCGCCGGCGAGGTCGGCGCCATGCACTACGTCTACGAGCACGACAAGCCCAGCGCCAGGGTGATCTACCTGACGCCGAAGCTCGGCCCAGAGGTCACGCCCACCATGCCGTGGGGCGAGCGGGACGTCGAGATCGTCAGCTTCAACCTGCAGGCCCTCGTGCACAAGGACCCGACCAAGATCGCGGATGCGGTCAAGAGGCTGCAGGAGTCACCGCGGAACTCGTACCTCATGGTGAGCCGCGGCCAGGTGAGCTACTTGCAGCTGAACCAGGGGTTCCCGGCGGACTGGGGCGAGCGGTTCCGCGCGGCGCTGGACGCCTCGCCCGACCTGAAGCGGGTCTACTCGAACCAGGACGCGGCACTCTACACGTGGAAGAAGTTCGTCCGCGGCACGGAGATCCCCGAGCCGAACCCCTTCGCGGGCCGCGGCGACCCCACGTCGCCCTGGACGCCGGTGGGCATAGGCGCGCTGGCCGTGACCTGGGTCACGCTCTTCGGGTATGAGGTCATCCGGCTGAACGGCCCGAACCGGGCCAGGAAGGCTCGCAGGCGGCTGCTCTACCTGGCGGTGCCCGCGTTCGTGGTGGCGCTCGCGGTGATCGTCGAGCGGTTCATCTATATCGCACAAAATAACTGAATTCACAGGAAACGCTCAGGATGTGCGGAATGATGTCACTCGATGAGGACACAGAAGACACTTTCCGCAATCCCGGACGCACGACTCACATCCGCGGCAGCGAGGATCGCTTCTGTGGACGCCCTACGAGGCTTCTCGCTCCTGGGCATCCTCGTGGTCAACATCGCCTTCCTGGCCTCCGGCTACCGGATGGCCGGGCTGGCGGAGCCCGCGTTCCACTCGTCGCTGGACTGGGGCGTGCGGTGGACCGTGACGCTCCTGCTGGAGAACAAGTTCTATCTGCTGTTCTCCTTCCTGTTCGGCTACAGCTTCACGCTCCAGCTCGATTCGGCCGCCCGGCAGGGCCGGCCGTTCGTCCCGATGTTCCTGCGCAGGCTGGCCGGGTTGTTCCTCCTCGGGCTGGCGCACGCCGTGTTGTTGTTCCCCGGGGACATCCTGACGACGTACGCGGCCGTGGGCGTGGCGATGCTGGTGCTGCGACGGATCACGCCGCGTGTGGCGATCCTGCTGGCCGTCGGCCTGACCGCGCTCCTGGCCCTCGGCTTCGTGCTGCTGGCCCTGATGGCCATGGCGGGCCACGACATGTCGGGCACGGTCGCGGGCGGGACCGCTGAGGCCACCCAATCGGACGCTGCCCTGGGCGGAGGTTTCTGGCAGATCGTCTCCGAACACCTCCGCAAACTGTCCTCGATCATCATGCTCCGCGTGCTCTTCCAGGGGCCGGCGGTGCTGGCCGCGTGCCTGATCGGCCTGGCCGTGGGCAAGCTGGGCGCCCTTCGCAACCTGTCCGCCCACACACGGACGCTCCGCAGGCTCCAGTGGACGGGCTTCACGGTCGGGCTGGCCGGCGCCTGCTTCTACACCCTGTCGGCCTGGAACGGCACCGTGCACAAGTTCTGGGGCGAGGCGGTGGACCTGGTGACGGCCCCGCTGCTGGCGGCCGCGTACGGAGCCACGTTCCTGCGGCTGCTGCCTCAGATGCCGCGGATCGGGCGAGCTCTGGCCGCGCCCGGCCGGATGGCCCTGTCCAACTACCTGGCGCAGTCGTTCATCTGCTCGCTGATCTTCACCGGGTACGGGCTGGCGCTCGTGGACCGGGTCAGCCCGCCGGTGGAGGTCGTGATCGCCCTCGGCATCTTCGTCGTCCAGGTGTTCTACAGCCGATGGTGGCTCAAGGGGCATCGGTACGGGCCGGTGGAGTGGTTGCTGCGCTACCTCACGTACTGGCGCAGACCAGGCCGTCGCGCGTAATTGAGGTGACCTTGCAGGCGCGGCCAGGAACAATAGGCCGACATGCGCCACTGGCCCCTCTTCAACCTGCGCCTCACCACACCCCGCCTCGAACTGCGGATCCCCTCCCTGGAGGACCTCGACGAGCTCGCCGACCGGGCTCTGGAAGGCGTGCACGATCCCGAGCGGATGCCGTTCGGTGTGCCGTGGACCGACGCCCCCGCGGCCGATCTTCCGGGTAACGTCGTGCTTTTCCACCTCGGCGTGATCGCGAGCTGGCGGCCCGAGCAGTGGCACTGCAACTTCGTCGTCGTCCACGAGGGCCGGGTGATCGGCGCTCAGGACATGATCGCCTCCGACTTCGCCGTCGGGCGGGAGGTGGGTACGGGCTCGTGGCTGGCCCGTGCCCACCAGGGGAACGGGCTGGGCACGGAGATGCGGGCCGCCGTACTCCACCTGGCCTTCGACGGGCTTGGCGCCCAGACGGCGGTCTCCAGCGCCTTCCTGGACAATCCTGCCTCGCTGGCGGTCTCCCACAAGCTCGGCTACCAGCCCGACGGTGTGTCCGTCCACCAGAGACGGGGGCGCCGTGCGATCCAGCAGCGCGTGCGACTCAACCGGGACGACTTCACCAGTCCCGTCCCGGTGAAGATCCACGGCCTGGAGGAGTGCCTGCCCCATTTCGGCCTGTCGGCCGGATGAAGGCCGACTTCGAGAGCTCAGGACTCGGGCGTCCAGCGCTCGCCTGGCGGCAGGTTCACGACCCTCAAGTCCGGCCCGGCCAGCGCCACCGCGTCCTCTGCGGTGCCGCTGGGCCGGAACAGTGCCGACAGGGGATCGTGCCCGTGGGCCTCGTGCACCGGGACCAGCACCTCCGCGCCCAGCACGGATGCCCCGGCCACCGCGCGGGCGGGATCCATCACCAGGCGCGGACCGAACATCGGACGCAACCCGTTGACCGGTAGCAGGGCGAGGTCCGCCGCCGGCTGCTCGGCCCGGTATCGCTCCAGCGGGCCGACCTCGGCGATCTCCCCGCCGAAGAACACCCGGGTGCCGACGGTGTCGAACGCGTAGGCGTTGTTGGGCCACATCAGAGTGCGCCCGGCGGGCACCACTCGCATGGCGACGCCGGGCGCGATCTGCCGGGTCTCGCCCCAGCGCACCCGTTCGGCATGCCGGAAACCGAGCGCCCTGGCCTGGCGAGCCATGTGCGGGATGGGGACGTACACGGGGATGTCCTTGTCCGGCAGCATGCGCAGTGCGCGCAGGTCCCAGTGGTTGGTGGCCGGGTTGGTGACGACGACGGCCGCCAGCGGGGGCAGGTCGGCGATGCGCAGGCCCAGCGGCTCGCCGCGGCGTAGCCACCAGCGCTCGATGAACCACGGGTCGGTGAGCACGGGATGACCGTCCAGCTCGAGCAGCACGCAGGAGTTCACCACGCGGGTGATCGCGATCGATTGCTTGATCATGCCGCCTACGGTGCCGGTTAATGTACACATGAAGTCAAGCGAGGACCTGTCCATCGGCGACCTGGCCGACCGGTTCGGCCTGCCCACGCACGTGCTGCGGCACTGGGAGAGCGTGGGCCTGCTCCGGCCGGCCCGGCGGGCGGGCGGTCAGCGGAGTTACGGACCCGCCGACCTGGAGCGGGTGGCGCTGATCCGGATGGGCAAGGAAGCCGGGTTCACGCTCGGAGAGCTGTGTGTGCTGCTGTCCGCACCCAGCCCGATGGATCATCGGGACCTGCTGCGCCGGCACATCGTGGAGCTGGAAAACCGCATCTCGCGGGCCCGCGCGGCCAAGGAGCTCATCGAGCATGCTCTGGCCTGCCCGCACAGCTTCGCCGAGTGTGAGCACGCCCGCGAGCGGATCGCGGCGCACATCCCGCCCCCCGCCTGATGCCAGCGGGCAGCGGCGATCAAGCGGGGGCGTCGAATGTCGAGTTGTCGATGACGATCGCGCCGCGCCTACGCGCCGCCCCGCCCGGTCCACTTGATTTCGTAGGGCGCAAGGGTGACCTGTTTGCCGTCCACCGTTGCCGTTACTTCCTCGTCCACGGTGTTCACCATGACAATCTGGCGCTCCTGGCCCAGGACCTTCACGCGCTCGTCCGACGACTGTACGTCGGCCAATTGCACTCCCGTCGGGAACCACTTCGTGAAGCCGCTCAGTAGTCCGGCCATGGGCATTTCGCCGCCGACCTTCGGAGCCCACAAGCAGCCGCGGCAATCGCCCGCGTCCTTCTGCTGCGGGTTCCAGTAAAGGGCCGTGGTGACGCCGCTCCTGGCGAATTCCATCAGCGCCGTAGCCTGGACCGCCGTGCGCTTCTCCTCCGACCAGTTCGCGTTCTCCGGCTCCACGTACCACTCGGCCCACCACACCGGCAGGTTGTCGCTCTTCTCGCGCAGCCACGTGGTGATCGCGCCGAACTTGGCCTGGGCGGCGAAGTCGTTCGGGACGTTCCCCTTGTCGTTCGTCATGGAGGCGCCGTCGACCACGATGAAGTCGGCGCCCTTCTTGTGGTCGATCCAGTACTCGATCGCGTCCAGAGCCCGCTGGTCGATGGTCCCCCACGCGCCGCTCAGCTCGGAGGGGCGGGGGGAGCGGGCGTTGCTCTCGACCGGGATGTACGGACCCCCGACCTGGATGTCCTTGTTGACCTTCTTCAGTGCCGTGTAGACCTTGTTGTACATCTCGGTGTAGCCCCTGGCGTCCCACTTGTTGGTGGCCGGGTCCCAGAAGCCCTTGAACTCGTTCCACACCATGTAGTGCTTGACGGTCGGGTACTGCTTGGCCACCCGCGTGGCCAGCTTGGCGAAGTCGTCGAAGTGCTCGGGCTCGGGTGAGACCGTGTGGTTCTTGTTCCAGTCCGTACGCCCGGCCTGCCCGCCCTTCATCCAGTCGGGCGCGCAGCACAGCGTGATCACCGGCACCCCCCGTGACGACGCCATGAACTTCAGCCGCCGGTCGAGGTCGCGGAAGTTGAACTGCCCGGGGCTCGGCTCGGGGTTGCCGACACCCCAGCCCATGATGTGCTGGTTCTGCAGCATCGGGACCCGGCCGAGCACGCCCCTGGCCTGGTCGACGACGTCCTGCGGCTCGTTGTCCGCGCTGTACTGGGTGTGCGTGATGCCCCAGCGCGGCCAGGTGTCCAGCGCCGGCGGCTGGTCGAGTTGGGGCGCGGGCTCGGTGGGCACCTTCGTGGCCACCTCGGCGCCGGTGAACCCGGTGCGGGACTTGGTCCGCATCGAGGCGTAGACCATGATGCCTGCCACAAGCACGACTGCGAGGATTCCTGCTCCCAGTGCGATGGGCCAGGGCGATCGTCGGCGCGCGTGTCGGCCGTCGGTCGGAATCACTGAAACGCTCCTCACGAGTCGCGGACGTGATCAGGGCTGGGCAGATAGCGTGGCCCAGCCCTGATTACGTTAATCGTCCCACTTGCAAGAGACTTACGGTTGGTCTGCGCCCGGCTACTCCCTGCCGAGAGCCTCCTCGGTGGTGACGTGCCGGCTACTCGCCGCGTGGCGGGCGCTGGCCGCCCGCCGGGCCGGGGACCCCGGCATAGCGGTACGGGACCGGCTGCCGGCCCGGCTGGACGATCAGGAGTGTGCCGGGGACGTCGGTGTAGAAGGCGGATTCGACGGCGGCGGCCACGTCCTCGGCCGTGAGCAGCGGGAATCCGGCGTTGACGAACATCTCCCGCGCCTCGGCCACCAGCGGCGTGTCCGTGAAGCCCGGGCAGACGGCGCTGATCCGGATGTTCTGCGCCGCCAGCGGCTCGGCCAGCGCCCTGACCAGGCCGACCACGGCGTGCTTGGTCATGGTGTAGATCGGGTCGCCGGAGTAGCCCACGAGCCCGGCCAGCGACGAGGTGGCCACGATGGCGCCGCCGCCGGAGCGCAGCAGGAGCGGCACGGCGGCACGTACGCCGAAGACCACGCCGTCCACGTTCACGCCCATCACCTGGCGGTAGCGCTGCGTGTCGAAGGCCGCCACGTCCACCTTGGCGGGGATCCCGGCGTTGAGGTGCACCAGGTCCAGCCGCCCGTACCGCTGCTCGGCCAGCGCCACGGCCTCGAGCGAGGCCTCCTCGCGGCTGACGTCGGCGGCCAGCCACGCACCGTCCACTTCCTTGGCCAGCCGCTCGACGCCCTCCCCTTCGAGGTCGACGAGGACGCACTTGACGCCACCCGCCGACAGTCGCCGCGCCGTGGCGGCGCCGATGCCGCTCGCCGCTCCGGTAATCAGTGCAACTGTGCTCATGGCGCTCGCTCCTCGTGGGGTCCCGGTCAGGTGCGGTAAGCGGTCTCAGGTCTTGTCCTGCGGCGTTGCGTCGCGTCAAGCCTGGTCGAGCATGCGGTGTGCGCGGGAGATCAGCGTCGGCACGGCGGAGCCGATCCCGTCGAATCCCTCCCCCACGGTCTTACCTTGCCGGTACCGCGCGTGGATACCCTCCACGATGACCGCCAGCTTGAAGTTACCGAAGGCCACATAAAACCCGAGATCCGAAATATCCCGCCCGGACGCCTTCGTGTAGTGGCCGGCGAACTCGGCGGCGTTCATGAACCCGGGCGCGACCGTCACGTCCCCCGCCACGGGGATCCTGGCCCGCTCCTCGTCCCCGCGATCGTGCCAGTACGTCAGCGTCAGCCCCAGATCGGCCAGCGGATCCCCGAGCGTGGACATCTCCCAGTCGACCACGGCCATGATCTCCAGATCGCCGAGCCGGATCAGCGTGTTGTCCAGCCGGTAGTCGCCGTGCACGAGTGTGCCGGAGCCCGCGGCCGACTCGGCCGGCAGCCGCCTGCGCAGCCGGTCCACGAGCCGGTCGTACTCCGGCAGGTCGGCCGTCTTCGACCGCTCCCACTGCTGGCACCACCGGTCGAGCTGCCTGGCCATATACCCCTCGGGCCGCCCGAAGTCGCCCAGCCCCACCTCTCGGTAGTCCACGGCGTGGATGGCGGCCAGCACCTCGGCCAGCCGCTCCGACAGCCGTCGCGTCCGCTCGGGCGCCGGCTCCGGGTCGCCGAGCTGCTCTCTGGTCCGTACGGCGGTGCCGTCCACGTACCCCATGAGATAGAACGGCGCCCCGATCACGTCCTCGTCCGGGCAGAAGGCGACCGGCTCCGGCACCGGCACGGGCGTCGGCGCGAGCGCGGAGATGACACGCCACTCGCGCCGCATGTCGTGGGCGGTGGGCAACACGTGACCGAGCGGCGGGCGGCGCAGCACCAGCCGGCGTTCGCGGGCCTCGATCAGATACGTCAGGTTCGACCTGCCGCCGGAAATGAGAGAAACGGACAGGGGCTCGCCCGCGTCGGGCACGTTCCGGCCCATCCACTGGACCAGGCGGGGCCGGTCGATGCCAGGTACGGTCATGGACACACATTAGAACGAGACTCGGGTTCCGAACGCTACCTGAAAATTCTGTAAGAATCCGCGGCCACGTCGCTGAGCAGCGAAGACAAGCCTTACGCTGGGCTTACTTGTCGGCCCGCATGCCCGGACCAAGAAGCATGCCGTCAGTGGGAGCCCATGCGCGTCACCCTTGCCCTCCCCCGTGAGCTGGGACCAACCGAAGTGAGCCGATGGCGGGCTCTGCAGGAGTCCGACCCCGCTTTCGACAATCCGTTCCTGTCCCCAGAGTTCACGATCACGGTGGGCGAACTGCGAGATCTCGTCCAGGTCGCCATCCTGTACGACGGTCCCGAAATCGTGGGATTCTTCCCCTTTGAACGGCATCCGATGGGCATCGGCAAACCGGTCGCCGCAGGGCTGACCGACGCCCAGGGCCTGATCCACGCCAAGGACATCGAGATCGACGCGCGCCGGCTGATCAAGGAGTGCGGGCTCGCGGTGTACGAGTTCGACCACCTGGTGTCCGGTCAGCCGCTGCTGAACGGCCGGCACGAGCGCTACCCGTCACCGATCATCGACCTGCGCGACGGGTACGAGTGTTACACCACGGCACTGAAGGAACATTCCGGCAAGACGTACAAGACCACCCTGGCCAAGTCGCGCAAGCTCCAGCGCGACGCCGGCACGGTGCGTCACGACTTCGCGATCACGGATCTCGAGCCGCTGCACACGCTGCTCGGCTGGAAGACGGAGCAATACCGGCGCACCGGACGCACCGACAGGTTCGCGCACCGATGGATCGTCGAGCTGGTCGAGCGGTTGCTGGCGACCCAGTCGGACAGCTTCGCCGGGGTTCTGGACATGGTGTACGCGGACGACGAGCCGGTGGCCGGGCATTTCGGATTGCGCACCCGCACGACGCTCGCCGGCTGGTTCCCCGCCTACGACACGCGCTTCGCCAAGTACTCCCCCGGCCTCATCCACCATCTCGCGATGGCTGAGCAGGCCGCGGCAGCCGGGATCGAGGTGATCGACATGGGCCGCGGCGAGAAGGAGTACAAGGACAAGCTCAAGAACGGCGAGCTGGAGGTGGCCGAGGGGCGGGTGGCCAGGGCCAGCGCGGCGGCGGGCGTCCATTGGATGATGCGCGTGCCGATGCGCAAGACCCGGGCCACCGTGATGGCCAATCCGCTGCTGCTCAAAACCGCGGACAAGGCGTTGAAAACCTACGGGCGCTTCCGTACCGTCATACAGCGGTGAAACACATCGCAGAGCGCACGGGCCGTCACTGCCTGCTGCTCCCCTCCAACCGCCTCGGCCTCTACCTGGCACTACGCCACTGGTGCACGCCCGGGCAGCGACTGCTCATGTCGCCCATCTCCGCCGACGAGATCCTCTTCCTCGTGCTCGCGGCCGGTCTGCGGCCGGTGATCGCGCCGCTGTCGCCGCGGGACGGCAACATCGACGTCGGCCGCGTCGATCTCAACGCGGTGGACGCGGTCCTGACGACCAACCTGTACGGACTGCCCGACCGCACCGACGCCTTCGCCGGGAAGATCCTGATCGAGGACGTGGCGCACGCCATGGAGACGAGCGTCGGCGGACGGCCGCTGGGGACGTTCGGCGAGGCGGGGGTCTTCAGCCTCTCCAAACATCCGGGGGCAGGCTCGGGCGGCGTGCTGGCGGTGGAGCGCGAAGCGGACCTGCGCGCCCTCGAACGCGCCCGCGACCAGCTGCTCGTCACCGGGTCGTGGAAAGCGGACCTGATCGGCGTGGCCACCTCCATGGCCCGCCAGGCGGCGCTCAAGCTGGACCTCGTACGCCCGGCGCTCGCGCTCATGCGTGCGCTCGGCATGCAGGAGGATCGCGAGGGCTACCGCATCCCGCTCGACCCCGACGGGCTGGAGACGGCGCTCAAGGAGACCCCTTCGCTGCCGCCCTTCGACCCCTGGGTACGCGCCGACCTGCACGACTACCGCGCGCGCCGGGGCCCGCTGGCCCGCTGGCACCAGTCCCGGCGCCTGGCCAAGGTCCCCGCCGGCCGCGGGCGGCGGCTGGCGGGCGTCGCCGGGCTGGCCGAGCTGCCCACCGTGGCGCCGGCCGTGCGGGACAACCTGGACCAGCCGTTGTTCCGGGTCCCGCTGCTGGTGCGCGACAGGGACGCGGCCATCGCCGAGCTGGAGCGGCATGGGGTCGCCACGGGCTACTTGTACGACCCTCCGTACGACGACTACGCCCCGGCCTTCACCGAGCCGTCTCAGGACCCGGTCCCGGCCCGCTGGTGGGCACGGCACGTGCTCCCCGTCGACCCGGTGTACACCGACCGCGCCCTGCCCGTCCTGCGCCGTCTGGAGCCCGCACCGCCGCTTCCGTGACGCGCCCTCGACGCCATCACACAAAGGAATTCTTGATCAGGTCGGCGAGAATGCGGCAGCCGCGGCGGACGTCGGCGAGCGACGCGGAGCCGTAGCCGATCACCAGGCCGTGCAGCCGCTCCTGCCCGTGGTGGTGCCGGCCGGTCGAGTCGAGCAGGACGCCGCGTTCCCTGGCCCGCTCGACCAGGGCGGGCACTACGGACGCGGGCAGCTCCGCCAGCACGTGCAGCCCGGCCGTGTCGCCGCGCAGCCGGCAGACGGGTCCGAGGAGCTCGACGACCGCGGCGCGGCGGCGGGCGTATTCCAGGCGCATGCGCCGCAGGTGCCGGTCCAGGTCGCCGCGCTCCAGCAGGGTCGACACCGCCTGCTGCACGGGCCCGCTGGTGCGGTCGGCCACGGCGCGGCGCAGGCGGGCGATCCCGGCGACGAGCTCGGGGTCGCCGACCAGCCAGCCGACGCCGACGTCGGGCGCGAGGGTCTTGGAGAGCGTGCCCAGAAGCACCACCCGCGACGGGTCGAGGCCGTAGAGCGCGGGCAGCGGGGCGACGTCGTAGCGGAACTCGGCGTCGTAGTCGTCCTCGATGATCGTCGCGCCCGTGCTCCTGGCCCAGGCCAGCAGCCGCTCCCTGCGCGGGATCGGCAGCCGCCCGCCCAGCGGGTACTGGTGGGCCGGCGTCGTGTAGAGCACGCGCAGATCGGTGGGCAGCCCGTCCACGATCACGCCGTCCTCGTCCACCGGGCACGGCACGATCTCGGCCCCCCGGGCCGCGAACACGGTCCGCGCCACGTGGTAGCCCGGGTCCTCCACGCCGGCGCGGCCGCCCCCGCCGAGCAGGGCGAGCGCGCACAGGTCGAGGCCGTTGCCGGTGCCCCTGGTGACCAGGATGTTCTCCGGGCCGACGGCCATGCCCCTGGCCCGCCGCAAGTGGTCGGCGAGCAGCTCTCTGAGGCGCGGCAGGCCGTACGGGTCGGGCGCGGCGCGGGGCGGCAGGTCGGCGGCCTTGCGCCAGGCCCGCTTCCAGGCCGCCTGGTCGTAGTCACGCACCCAGGGCTCGCCGGCCGTGAGGTCGATCCAGGCGGCCGGCGGGGCGGGCGGCGCAGGCACGTACGTCGTCTCGCCAGGCGGCGTGGGCGCTTCCATGTCGGCCACGAACGTCCCTGAGCCGTGCCGCCCGTCCAGCCACCCCTCGGCGTACAGCTGCTGGTACGCCTCCGTGACCACGGTCCTGCTCACCTCCAGCTGGGCCGCGAGGGCCCGGGTGGAGGGCAGCCGCTCGCCCGGCGCCAGCGCGCCGTCGAGCATGGCGCGGCGCAGCCAGTCGGCCAGCTGCGTGGTGAGCGGCTCGGCCGTGTCCCGCGACAGGGAAACAGGCAGGTCAACAGAGGTACGCACGCAAGTGGTCCCTACGAAGGGGTCGATAGTGGCCCTACAGGATAAGTCCACTTCGCGGCTACGGTCGAATCATGCTCTCCACCACTCCTCGCACCACGCTCGGCCGCTCGAAGGAACGCGCCAGCACCGACAGCCACGACCTGTACGAGATCCTCGACACCGGCCTGATCTGCCACCTGGGCGTCGTCGTCAACGGTCACCCGATGGTCGTGCCCACCGGCTACGGCCGCGTCGGTGAAACGCTCTACCTGCACGGCTCCACAGGCGCGACGTCCCTGCGCGCGGCCGGCGACGGCGAGGTGTGCGTCACGGTCACGCATCTGGACGGCGTCGTGCTGGCCCGCTCGATCTTCCACCACTCCGTCAACTACCGCTCGGCGGTCATCTACGGCCGGGCCAGGCTGGTGACCGACCCGGACGAGCGGCTGACGGGGCTGCGGGCGCTGGCCGAGCAGCTCGCGCCCGGCCAGTGGGACTACGTCCGGCCACCGTCGCGCAAGGAACTGGCCGCCACGGCCGTGCTGGCGTTGTCCCTGGAGGAGGCGTCGGTCAAGATCCGGCGCGGCGCGCCGGTCGACGAGGAGGAGGACTACGCCCTTCCGGTATGGGCCGGCGTCCTGCCCCTGGTGACCACGTGGGGAGAACCCGAGCCAGATCCGTTGCTCCCAGAAGGTATCGATACTCCTGTTCACATCCTCCATCGGGAGTAGTTCCATAAATCAGGTACCACCTGGCAAACCCGACTCCTTGATCACACGTCTCATCAGGTGGGCCGGCTCCTGATGGGAGAGGCATATGGAGTGGAGCGCTCCCGGATATACGGAAATCACGCAATTAGGCGCGGGCGCCAGTGGGCGGGTCGCGCTGGCCGTGCACGACGAGACCGGCGTCAAGGTCGCGATCAAGTACCTCTCGGCGGACCTGCTGCGCGATCCCGCCGCGCTGGCCAGGTTCCAGTCCGAGGCGCGGCTGCTGACCACGCTCCGCGACCCCAACATCGCCACGATGTGGGAGTACGTCCAGGACTCGGGCGGCGCGGCCATCGTGATGGAGCTGGTCAACGGCGTCTCGCTGCGCGCGTTGCTGCGCGAGCACGGCGCGACCGAGCCGGAGGCGGCGCTGGTCGTGCTGAAGGGCTCCCTGCTCGGCCTGGCCAGGGCGCACGCGCTCGGCCTCGTGCACCGGGACTACAAGCCCGAGAACGTCATCGTCAGGGACGACGGGGTCAGCAAGCTCGTCGACTTCGGCATCGCCGTGCGGCAGGGCACGGTCGCGCATCCGGAGGGCACGCCGCCGTACATGGCGCCCGAGTTGTGGGAGAGACGGCCGGCCTCGCCCTCGACCGACGTGTACGCGGCCACCGCGGTCTTCTTCGAATGCCTGACCGGGCACCGGCCGTACCGCTCGACCGAGCCCAGCGTGCTCGGCTACCAGCACATCCATGCCCCTGTACCGTTCCACGACGCGCCCGAGCCGGTACGCGGGCTGATCAGGCGCGGCCTGGCCAAGGACCCGGGGCAGCGGCCGGAGAGCGCGCTGGCGTTCGTGGCCGAGCTGGAGGCGGCGGCCCAGGCCGCGTACGGCGAGGACTGGGAGGAGCGGGGCAAGCGACGGCTGGCCGCGCTGGTGGTCCTGCTCGCCCTGCTGCTGCCCACACCGCCGCCGGCGGCCACGCCGGAGGTGTCCACGTCGCTGGCCAGGACGGTCTTCCGCGGGCTGCGCTCGAACACGAGCTCCGTCGCGCGTGTGGTGATGGGCGGTGCGCTGGCGGCGGCCGTGGCGATTGCGGTGGTGGTCGTGGTGGCCAACAGGGAACGGCCGCCCGCTGAGCCGATCGGCGCGGCGGCGGCCGTGCCGCCGACCGAGATCACCCCGGAACTCGCCTCTGTCCCGCCGACGACACCGGAGGGGACGCCCGAGGAAACGCCGGAGAACACGCCCGAGGCGGTCCTGCCCGAGGAGAGCCCTGCCGTGTCGCCGCCGGCGTCCACCGGCCCCGCGACCACACCCACGCGGACCCGGACGCCCACGTCGACCCCGACCCGGACGCCCACGTCGCCCCCGACGCGGACCCCGACCCAGACGCCGACCACCACGACCCCGACCACGACCACGACGTCGACTCCGACTGTGACGCCCACGCTCACTCCGACGCCCACGGTGACCACGCCGTCGCCGGCCACGTCGGTGCTCACGATCGGCCTCGGCGACCTCACCGTCAACGAGGACGGGGTGGCCACCACCACGGTCACGGTGCGCGCCAGCGGCACCGCCCCCGTCACCGCCACCGCGACCTGGGCGGCCTCCGGCACGGACGGCCGTACCGAGCGCGTGCGCCTGATCGGCTCCACGACCTACACCCGGACCCTCACCTGGTCCATGGGCGAACGCCCGTGCGGTAAGACGGTCACGCTGACCGTCACCACCTCACCCGCGGCCCCCGGCGGCGGCAGGGCCGCCTCGGTGTCCGTGCCGCCCTGCCCGACGAGGGTGACCGGGCTGCGCGTCGGCCTCGTGGTGCCCGCCGCGCCCGCCCGCGCCGCCCAGGCCAGAATCAACGTGACGGCCAGCGGAACAGGCGAGATCCCGGTCCAGGCCGAGTTCGCGGTGAACGGCGACCCGGTCGGCACCCGCACGGCGACCCTTTCCGGCCGGACCTCCTACGCCCGGACGCTCACCCACTCCTTCAGATCCCGCCCCTGCGACGCGACGTTGTCGGTGAAGGTGACCGCGGGCGGCCGGACGGAAACCGCGCGGACGTCGGTCCCCTGCCCGCCGGAAGTGCGGCGGGTGTCGATCGTACGGGCCGGCCCTGGCGACGGTCTCTCGGCGACCGTCCAGGTGCTCACGTCGAACACCCAGCCTGTACGGCTCACCGTGGCGTTCTCGGCCGGCGAGCTCGGCGACACGAAATCGGACACGCTGTCCGGCGAGACGTCCTACACCAGGACCTTCACCCTCCCGGTCAAACGGCTTCCGTGCGGCACGAAATGGTCGGTGACAGCCTCCACGGACCCGGCCGCGGGCAACGGCAGCGACACGGCCGGCGGGGTCACACCCGAGTGCCCGTCCGAGGAGGAGCCCACAAAAGAGCCCACCAAGGAGCCCCGGCCCGAAACATCCGATACTCCCGGCAAGATTAACTAACAGTCTTAATCCAGACTTATCAGGATATTGGTAGCGGGAAAGCGGTTCCCTCTGGTTAAGCTACGCTCCGTTTGATGCGGGTGGGGGCCCAGACGAGTCCAGAGGAGGCCGTTATGTACGGCGAGGGGCAATGGGGGGTCCCCGGCTACACCGGGGTTCGCGAACTGGGCTCGGGAGCCGCCGGTCGTGTCGTGCTGGCCACACGCGACTACGACGGCGCCGAGGTGGCCATCAAGTATCTCAGTGACGAGCTGAGAACCGACATGGGCTTCGTCGCCCGCTTCCGGCACGAGGCAAGGCTGCTGGCCACGCTGCAGAGCGCGCACCACGCCCGCCTGATCGACTACGTCGAGTCCGGCCAGGGCGCGGCGATCATCATGGAGCTGATCAACGGCGTCTCGCTCCGCGAGATCCTCAGGTCCGAGGGTCCGACCGGGCCCGAGGCCGCGCTGGCGGTGCTCAAGGGCTCGCTCCAGGGCCTCGCCTCGGCGCACGCCATCGGCGTCGTGCACCGCGACTTCAAGCCTGAGAACGTCATGGTGCAGGGCGACGGCACCAGCAAGCTCGTGGACTTCGGCATCGCGGTCCGCGCGGGCGAGGAAGCGAGCGCGGCGGGCACGCCGCCGTACATGGCGCCCGAGCAGTGGTCGGGCGCGCCTGCCGGGCCCGCGACCGACGTGTACGCGGCCACCGTGGTGTTCTTCGAGTGCCTGACCGGCGCCCGCCCCTACCGGGCGACCAACCTGGCCGCGCTGGCCCGCCAGCACCAGAGCGCGCCGACCCCGGTCGAGGAGGTGCCCCCGGCGTTACGCGGCCTGATCGAGCGCGGCCTGGCCAAGGATCCCGCGGAGCGCCCGCCGTCGGCGGAGGCGTTCCTGACCGAGCTGGAGGCCGTGGCGGCCGAGGGGTACGGCCCCGACTGGGAGGAGCGCGGGCGTCGCCGCCTGGCGGCCCTCGCAGGTCTGCTGGTCCTGCTCTTCCCGAGCCCGCTCGAGGACCCAGCGGAGACGCAGACGTCGCTCGCCGAGACCCGTTTCCGCGATCCGTCCAGTGTGCTGCGCAAGCTCCCCGCGAAACTCGCCATCGGCGCTGTCGCGGCCGGCGTGCTGATCGGCGCCATTGTGATCATCGCCACCGCCTCCGCCGACGAGCCTGTGCTCCAGGCGCAGACCACCACGACCACGCCGAGCCCGGCGACGGCGTACACGGGCGAGCCGGCCGAGACGGACGAGGCGTCACCCACGCCGGAGGAGACCACGCCGGAGCCCCCGGCCACGACGAGCGAGACCCCGCCGCCGGTGCCGACGACGAACGCCGCCCCCACCACAACCACCACGGCCACACCCACGCCGGTCAAGACGCCCACCAAGACCAAGAAGCCCACCAAGACCAAGAAGCCGACCCCGACCTCGACCCCGACCGAGACGGCCGAGCCCGAGACGAGCGGCACGATCAGCGGACCGGACAACACCCGTCCGCCGTCTTCCCCCACGCCGACCCCGACGCCCACCCAGACCACCAGCCGTCCGACGACCCGGCCGACCCAGACCACGCAGCCGTCGACCACACCGCCGACGGACCCGACGGACACGGCGCCTCCGCGAGACGAGGTGCCGACCGAGGAGCCCAGGATCGACGCCGTCGGCATGGCGCAGTCCGCGCTGATCGTGTTCGGCCTGATGACGTCCGGCACGGTTCCGGTCACACTTGCGGTGAAACGCCGAATGGCGGGACGCCATAGAAGGAAGCGCTAGCAGCGCCGGGGGGCGACGGCGATGAACAACCCGACGAACGATATCGCCGGATTCCGGCTCACCGAACACACCTGGATGACCGAACTGGGCAACTGGATCGACGCGATCTCGCCCGACGGCCGCCGCGCCGGTGCCTTGCTCTTCGATCCGAAGATCATCGGGCTGCCCGGCGTGCGGGAGCGCGTCGTCCAGGCGGTCATGACCGACCAACGGCTCGTGCTGAGCGGGATGACCGGCCTCATCCCGGTGGCCGACGTCGTGGCGGCCGGCGACCAGGTGTGGTTGCTCACGGGTCAGGCGGTCAGCCCGACCCTGGCCGACGTGCTCGCCGGCGGTCCTGTCGATCCGGCGGGCGCGGCGTCCGCCCTGGTGGAGACCGCCCATACGCTGATCGCGCTGCACACCGCCGGGGTCACGCACGGCTCCGTGCACCCGGGCACCGTGGTGATCACGGCGGAGGGCGTCGCGTTGTTGTCCGAGCGCGGCCTGACCGACGCGATCCGCGGCCAGGTGTCCCCGCCCGAGCGGGACGCGGCCGGTTGGGCGGCGCTCGCCCGCGGGCTGGCCGCCTCCTCGAGTTCCGTCGCACCGGGCGCGGCACAGGCCGGCCCCTCCGGGCCTGACGCGCCGCAGGCAGGCGCGTCGCAGGCCGCTCAGCTGTTCGAACGTGTCGCCGCCATGGCGGGCACGCTCGGCCTGGCCGCCGCACGCAACACGCTGCTCAGTGAGCAGTCGGCGCTGCCCGGCGGCGGGATCAGCCGGGAAGGGCTGGTGCAGGCGGCACGCGGCAGGTCGGCGTTCGCGCAGCCGCGGGCGTACGTGCAACCACCCGCCCTGCCCAGAGACGAGGGCGACATCGTCACGCTGCTGCACGTGCCCGACCGAGCGGCGCGGCCCTTGCAGTTCGGGCCGGGGATCAGCACGCAGGTGCAGCGGCCGGAGACGACGGCGGAGCGGATCTGGCGGTCGGGCCGGGACGAGGCGTCCACCGTGCACCGCCCTGGCGGCAAGCGAACCAGGGCCTCGCGGGCGCGGCGGTGGCGGACGATCTGGGCCACGGCCGTCTTCGCCGCGATCATGGCGGGGGCGATGCTGGCCTGGTTCAAGCTGGGCAACACGACCGAGCTGGCGGTCCAGTCGATCGACGTGGTGGCGCCGAAGAAGACGCAGGGCTGCAACAGCAAGGTCGTGATCACCGGAAAGGTCATCACCAATGGGGCGCCCGGCGAGATCACCTTCGAATGGCGCAAGAACCTGGACAAGGAAGTCGTCAAGGGATCGCTGCGCACGAACTCCGACCAGACGTCCTACACCCTGCCGCTGAGGTGGTCACTGTCGGGCAAGAGCAACGTCAAAGCCACCGCCACGTTGCGGATTCTGACGCCGGGCCCGGTACGTACGGACAAGGCCAGCTTCACGTACAAGTGTTGATGCCTTGCCAGCAATGCATATCAAAGCGGTTCTTACTAATCTGGCGAACATGACCTCGCAGACCCCCGCGGGCTGGTACCCGGACCCGTACGGCGAGCCCCAGCTCCGCTGGTGGGACGGTAACCAGTGGACCGACGCCACGCATGCGCAGGAGCCGGCGCAGCAGCCTGCCTCCGGGCCCCAGCAGCCGCAGGCCGCCTCCGGGCCGCAGCAGCAGTCGCGGCCGGACTCGTCGGCGACGCCGGCGAACCCCACGCTCCAGTACGGGCAGCCCACCTTCGGGCAGTCCGCCTACGGCCAGCCAACGCCGTCCGCCCAGCAATGGGGCGGCGCGCAACTGCCGGGCCCCGGCTACGGCCCGCCGCCCAAGCAGGGCAATCCGCTGCCCTGGGTGTTCGGCGGACTGGCGGCCCTGGTGGTGGTCGCGCTGATCGTGGTGGGCGGGATCTTCTTCATCAACAGGAGCAGCACCGAGCTCGCGCAGCCGTTGCCGACCGAGACGTCGGAGTCCCAGGAGCCGCCCACCAACGAACCGCCGTCCAACGAGCCGCCCAGCCAGGGCACCGGCGAGCCGCCGCCCCAGCCTGCCGATGGCCGGATCACCGACCCGCAGGCGGGGATCTCGTACCCGGTGCCCGAGGGCTGGACGGTGCCCACGCAGCTCAACCCCGCGACCCCGAGCCCGACGCAACAGCTGTGGTCGGCCGGGGTGCACGCCACGTCACAGGAGAACTTCGAGGGGGACGACGACTGGGTCGGCAACGTCTACTCGGGGCTGCTCAACGAGCTCTACCCCTATAGCGGCGCCACCGGCATGGGGGATACGGCCAAGGCCGTCTTCGTGGACTTCTCCAGGTTCTACCAGCCGGCGCACGAGACCAAGATCGTGGCGGACAAGGCCATCAAGATCGGCGATCGGGACGCCTGGCTGCTGCAGTTCGAGCTCGACTTCACGAAGGTGTCGGAGGAGAAGGGCTACAAGTGGAAAAAGGAGAGCGGGGCGCTCGTGCTCATGGATCGCGGCTCCGGTGAGCGCCCGGCCATCGTCTACATCTCCGTACCCGACAATCTCGGCACGGACGTGGTGGACCAGGTTTTGAGCTCGCTCAAGCCCGCGTGAGCAGTGGCACTAGGCTGGTGGAGTAACAAGCGGGCGGATTGCTCCGAGCCGCTGGGCGAGGAGATTTCATGAGTGACTTGCTGGTCTGGATCGACTGCGAGATGACCGGACTCGATCTCGGGCGTGACGCGCTGGTGGAGGTGGCGTGCGTCATCACCGACAGCGAGCTCAATCAGCTGGACGAGGGCGTGGACGTGGTCATCAAGCCGCCGCCCGAGTCGCTGGAGCAGATGTCGCAAGTGGTGCGCGAGATGCACACCGCCTCCGGGCTGCTGCCCGAGTTGGGGAGCGGGGTGACGCTGTCGGAGGCGGAGTCGCTCGTCCTCGACTACATCCGCCGCCATGTGCCGGAGCCGAAGAAGGCGCCGCTGTGCGGCAACTCGATCGGCACCGACCGCACGTTCCTCTCCAGGGACATGCCGGCGGTGGATGCCTATCTGCACTACCGGATGATCGACGTCTCGTCGATCAAGGAGCTGGTCCGCCGGTGGTACCCGCGGGTCTACTTCGCCGCGCCGGAGAAGCAGGGCGGGCACCGCGCGCTGGCGGACATCACGGAGAGCATCAGGGAGCTGCGTTACTACCGCGCGGCGATCTTCGTGGACCAGCCGGGGCCCGACTCGGCGACCGCGAGATCATTGGCCGAGCGTGTCAGCGGCTAAAGGAGTGGCGTAAAGACTCCCGAACCCCGCTACACTTTTCCTGTGCCGCCACGTAGCGGGTGGCCGTGGTGGGTGTAGCTCAGTTGGTAGAGCGCCAGGTTGTGGTCCTGGATGTCGAGGGTTCAAGTCCCTTCACTCACCCCAGAGCACGATGGCCGATCCCAGAGGGACCGGCCATCGTCGTTTTCTCCCGACAACGCCCCCAAATCATGACATTGCGAGTTATGCTCGCTGTCTACCGCTAACGCCGTAAGCACGGGGGCCCTCGGCGATCTGACCGTCTTCGCGCCCCCGGAGGCCGGATGAGAGTCGACGACGCAGCGTTCGAGAGCGTGTTCACGTCCCTGAGCAAACGCGAGGCGGAGGTCATGGACCTCATCGCCACGGGCCAGTCCAACGGCCAGATCGCGCAACGGCTGTTCCTCAGCGAGAAGACTGTCAAGAACCACGTCAACCGCATCTACGCCAAGCTGGGCGTGGACTCCCGCGTCACCGCCATCGGCCTCTGGCTGTCCCGCCGGCAGTAACCGGGCCGGCCTTCCGACCCGGCGCCGGGCACCGGCGCCTGGCCGCAGGACATCATGCCCCCGCCGAAGCCGCCAGGCACCGCCTCCAGCGTCACCCAGTGACGGCGTCCGACAGGGCGCTCAGGCCGTGGTCGAGGTCGGGCTCCGGGATGTTGAGCGCCGGGCGCAGGCGTACCGACCGGGGTCCGCAGGGCAGCACGAGCACGCCGTGGTCCTCCCTGAGCCGGGTCACCAGGGCGTCGCGGGCGGCCTGGTCGGGCAGGTCGAACGCGCACATCAGGCCGCGGCCGCGGACGCCCGACACCGCCTCGGGGCGCTCGGCCTCCAGCTTGGTGAGGCGTTCGAGCAGCACACTGCCCAGCGTGGCAGCGCGCTGGATGAGGCCGTCGCGTTCGATGATCTCCAGGATGCCACGGCTGCGGACCATGTCCACCAGGCCGCCGCCCCACGTCGAGTTGATCCGGCCGCTCAGCTGGAACACGTTGTCGGTGACCTGGTCGACCCTGCGGCCTGCCATGATCCCGCCCACCTGGACCTTCTTGGCGAAGGCCACGACGTCGGGGGCCAGCCCCAGCTGCTGGTACGCCCACGGCGAGCCGGTCGTCCCGCCGCCGGTCTGGACCTCGTCGACGATGAACAGCGCGTCGTACTCGTGGCACATGTGCTGCATGGCCTGCAGGAATTCCGGCCGCATGTGGTTGTCGCCGCCCTCGCCCTGGATCGGCTCGGCGATGAAGCAGGCGATGTCGTGCGGATGGCGCTCGAAGGCCTCCCGTGCCTGCGCGAGCGCGCGTTCCTCGGCCGCCTCGACGTCGCCGAAGTGGATGGCGGGCACGTCGATGCGCGGCCAGTCGAACCTGGGGAAGCGGTCGGTCTTGCCTGGCTCGGTGTTGGTCAGGCTCATGGTGTAGCCGCTGCGGCCGTGGAAGGCCCGCGTCAGGTGCAGGACCTTGGTGCCCAGCTCGCGTGGGCGGCCCGCGGCCTCGTTGTGGCGGCTCTTCCAGTCGAAGGCGGTCTTGAGCGCGTTCTCGACGGCCAGGGCGCCGCCCTCGACGAAGAACAGGTGCGGCAGCTCGGGGTCGCCGAGCACGCGGACGAAGGTGTCGACGAAGTCGGCCAGGTGCTCGGTGTACATGTCCGGGTTGGCCGGCTTGTTGCGCGCGACCTGCCCGAGCAGCTGGACGAAGTCGGGGTCGAACGGCGGGTTCACGCCGAGCGGGGCGGAGGCGAAGAAGGTGTAGAAGTCAAGGTAGCGGCGGCCGTTGCGGGCGTCGACGAGCCAGGAGCCACGGCTCAGCTCCAGGTCGAGCACCAGGCGGTAGCCGTCGACCAGCAGGTGGCGGGCAAGGCGGGTGTGTACGTCCATGTCCACTCCACTGTGGGCAGATGGGCCGTACGTTCCTCCGGCGGAACGCCGACACATACGTAAAATTTACGGTACATCTACCCACAAAGTGGAGTTCTTTATGCGTGGGAGTAGACCACGATCGACACCGCGATGTACTGGACCAGATAGGCGGCGATGGTGAACGCGTGGAACACCTCGTGGAAGCCGAACCAGCGGGGTGACGGGTCGGGGCGGCGCAGCCCGTACACGATGGCGCCGGCCGAGTAGAACACGCCGCCCGCCGCCACCAGCACAACGGCGGCCACGCCCGCGCCCTCGAGCAGCTGTGGCATCACGAAGATCGCGGTCCAGCCGAGCGCCAGGTAGAGCACGGTGTAGAGCCAGCGCGGCGCGCCCATCCAGAACACCCGGAACAACACGCCCGCCAGCGCGCCACCCCAGGTGATGCTCAGCACCGCCACCCGGGCCACCCCGTCCAGAGCCAGCAGCGCGAACGGCGTATAGGTGCCGGCAATGATCAAATAGATGTTGGCGTGATCGAACCTGCGGAGGAACTCGGCCAGCTTCGGGCCGAGCGTGCTGCGGTGATAGGTGGCGGAAACGCCGAACAATAACGCCGATGTGAGGACATAGACGGCGGAGGCCAGACGGGCCTGCAACGTCGGACCGAGCGCCACGAGCACGAACCCGGCGATCAACGTCACGGGCAGCGCTCCAGTGTGCAACCAGCCTCGCAGCCTGGGCTTAACGGTGATGGTCGTCATGTAACCTACGGTACCGTAGGTTACAGCCCATTCAGGAAGCGGGCGGCTATCGGAGCGGCGGTCGCGGCGCCACTGCCGCCGTGCCGGACGAAGACGCAGAAGGCCAGGTCGTCGCGGTAGCCGATGAACCAGGCGTGATCCTCACCGTCGACCACCTCCGCCGTGCCGGTCTTGCCCGCCACGCCCTCCGGCAGCCCAGCGTCGGCCGCCGTGCCGTAGTCCACCACCGCGGTCATCATGTCCCTCAGCGCTGTCACGATCCCCTCGTCCATGGGCGCGGGCTCGGGCGGCGTGCCCTGGATGCGGCTCACCTGCTCCTCCGACAGCAGTCTGGGCGAGCGCCACACGCCGCTCTGCACAGCGGCGGCGAGCGCCGCCATGCACAGCGGGGTGGTGACGACCTCGCCCTGGCCGATCACGTCCTCGGCGAACGCGTCCATGTCGTCGGTCTCCCGCACGGTGCCGCAGCTACCGCCGATGCCCGTCATGATCGGCCGTCCGAACCCCCACTCGTTCGCCGTCTCCACCAGGTCCTTCGAGCTCAGCCTGGTGGTGGCCTGCTCGACGAACGCCGTGTTGCAGGAATGGGCGAACGCGTCGGTGAAGCTGACGAGGCCGCGATCCACCACCCCGTCGTTGTCGATGGTCCGATGGCCGGGGACGGTGTAGCGGCCCGGGCACGGGACCTCCGCGAACGGTTCGAGGCCGCTCTTGAGCAGCGCCGCCGCAGTGATCGTCTTGAAGACGGAGCCCGGCGGGAAGAGGTCCTGCACGGCGCTGTGGTTCTCCTCAAGGCGGTCGGCCAGCCCCAGAATCGCGCCGGTGCTCGGCTGGATGACGACGATCGAGGAGTCATCCACGCCGTCCAGCGCCCGAGCGGCGGCCGCCTGGACGGGCCGCGACAATGTGGTCTCCTCGACGTTCGCCCCGGCCTGCTTGCTGAGCAACGGCCGGTCCGGCTGCCCCGGCACCTTCAGCACCAGCTCCCAGCCCTGGTTCGCCTCGGCGAACTCGGGTTTGAGCCGCTCGAGGTACGCCTCCGCGTAGCTGTCGTTGGGAATCCGGTCGCCCTCGCTCGTGACCAGTTCGGCCGCCACCATGTCGATCTCGCCCAGCTCCAGCCTCCCGCCGTCCTTGAGCAGCGGGTGGAGCGTCTCGGGCGCCCATAACACCTTCCACGTCCGGTCCCGCACGGCCAGCCGCAACGTGCTGTCGAACGGCCACGCCCCGAACTCGGTCAGCTGCCGCACCCCCGCGAACGGCACCTCGGCGACCCCGTCCCCCATGCTCTTCAACGGCCCCGGGGTCAGCTGGATGGACTCGACGTGCAGCTCGTCCGACAACGCCCGATGCCGGGTGACGAAGTCAGCCGGCGCCTGGTACACCAGCCGCTCCATGCCCGTGATGTCCCCCTTGCGCCACGCCTCGAAGTACGCGGCCGCCGTCTGCGACGCGCTCCCCCTGACCCTGCTGGACGCCATGACCGCGAACGTGCTCGCCCCGACTATCGCGACAACCGCGATAACGAGCACAATCAGCCTTCTGCGTCGCATACGGTTTCTCCCAGGAGGGATCAGCGTGACACGTGGACAGCGGGAACCGATGCCCGGCCTTTATCCGGTGACGTTCGGCGAGGTCGAACTCCTCCGGGATCTGGACAGGCAGGACGGCTGGATGCTGTCCAAGGATGGCGTACCTCAGTCGTATGTGGATCTAAAAGACCCCACATTCCTCGAATTCGAGTACGTCCGTCTCATGGCGGACGTTATCGACCTTCTCCAGGACGGATCGCTCAGCTGTGTCCATGTCGGCGGCGGCGCCTGCACGATCCCCCGCTACGTCGCCGCCACCCGCCCCGGCTCCCGGCACATCGTGATCGAGCCCGACGGCCTGCTGGTCAATCTGGTACGCGAGCAGCTGGAGCTGCGTTCGGTGCCCCGGCTGAAGGTCATCGTGGAGGGCGGCAGGGAGGGCACCGCGAAGGTCTGGGACGCTACGGCGGACCTGGTGGTGCTGGACGCGTTCACCGGGGCGACGATGCCGGTGGAGCTGGCCACGGTCGAGTACATGGGTGACCTCGCCCGGGTGCTGCGCCCGGACGGCACCCTGCTGATCAACCTGGCGGACGGCAAGGGCCTGGCCTTCGCCAAGCGCCTGCTGGCCACGGTGACCGCCACGTTCCGCCATGTGGCGTTGCTGGCGGAGCCGGGCGTCATGCGAGGGCGCCGCTTCGGGAATCTGATCGTGGCGGCCTCGCGTACGGATCTGCCGTTGGACCTGCTCATGCGGCGCGCGGCCGGCGGGCTGACGCAGGCGAGGTGCGTGCACGGGGAGGCGCTGACGAACTTCGTGGCCGGGGCGTACCCCATCAAGGACGGCGATCCCGTCCTGGCCCCGGTGCCCCCGCCTGCCGTCTTCGGGTAGGCGGGCTTTCCCGAAGCTGTGGCCCGTGTGGTGAAATCTCTCCATGTTTCCCCGTAGCAGCCTGTTCGTCTTTCCGTCCGATCTGGTGGACGAGGGCGTGGACGAGGTGGCGGCCCGCGTGCGGGAGCGGGGCGTCGCGGCGGTGACCGTCGCCGTCGCCTACCACCAGGCCCGGGATGTGGTGCCGCGCGGAAAGGCCGGGCGGGTGGTGCACCGGCGTGACGGCGTGTTCCTGCCGCTGCCGCCGGAGGTCTGGCAGGGGGTGCGGCTGCGCCCGCCGGGGCAGCCTGCGGTGGAGCAGGAGGCGGTGGCGCGGCTGCGCGAGCGGGCGGGCGACGTGCTCGCGTGGACGGTGTTCCTGCACAACACCACGCTGGGCAGCGCGTTTCCCGATGTGTGCGCCGAGACGTGCTTCGGCGACCGGCTGCTCGCCGACCTGTGCCCGGCCAATCCGGACGTCGGCGAATACGCGGTGGCGCTGGCCCGGACGGCGGCCGCGGTGGGGCCGGTGGTGGCCGAGGCGCTCTCGTACGGGACCTTCGACCACGGACACCACCACGAGCGCTCCTTCGTCCCGCTGGGCCCCGGCGAGCGGCTGTTGATGGGGTTGTGCTTCTGCGCGGATTGCCGGAAGGCGGCACAGGCCGCCGGGGTGGACGCCGGGCGGTTGCGCGCGGCCGTGGCCGGTCATCTCGACCGGGCGCTGGGCGGCGAGGCCCCGGCCACGCCTGCCGACCTGCCGGCGCTGCGTGCCGCCGTGGGTGAGGAGCTCGACGGCTTCCTCGCCGTACGGCAGGGTGTGGTGACCGCGCTGACCCGCAGAGTCGCGGCCGCCGTGCACGCGGACGGCGGGGAGCTGGTGTATCTGGACTTGACCGGCGCGCTGCTGGGCTACGGCGACGGCGTCCCTCAGGGCCGGCCCGCGGCCGAGCAGGGGTGGCGGCTCGGGGTGGACGTGCCTGCGCTGGCGGCCGTGGCCGACGGCTACGCGTGCCTGGGCTACGTGCGGGACGTGGCACGGCTGCGTGCCGACGTGGCCTCGGTCGTGGCGGCGGCCGGCGGACGGTGCCCGGTGCGGGTTGTGGTGCGGCCGGGTCACCCCGACACGCTCGACGCCGCGCATCTGGCCGCGAAAGTGGCCGCCTGCGCCTCCGCCGGCGCGGCGGCCGTCGACTTCTACAACTACGGGATGTATCCCGCGCCGGTGCTGGACAGGATCGCCGCCTGTTGGTGAGCGCCTCAGGGTGAACGGGGGAACTGCTCGGCCAGCCCGTCCGCGCCGACCAGCGGAGCGGAGAGCAGCGCGCGGACCCGGCCGGCGCGCACCCGCAACGCCTCGCGTTGCGCGTCCGTGAGCGGGATCCAGGGCTTGGGGTGCGGAGGCAGCCGGGGCGGCAGCGGCCGCCCGGCGACGTAGGTGAGCTCGTTGACCAGCCGCCGGTCCGAGATCCGGAGCTGACGGTGGGAGTCGGCCAGCTCGAACGTGCCCTCCTCCAGCGCGAACACCGCGAGGTCGGCCCGGGCTCCGACGGCCAGCGTGCCCACGCCGCCGGGCAGGCCGAGCGCCCTGGCGGGACGCACCGTGGCCGCCGCGACCACCTCTTCCAGCGGCAGCCCGACGGCGAGCAGCTTCGTCATCGTCGTCGGCAGGTCGAACACGGGGCCGTACAGGCACCGCGCGTGCAGGTCCGAGGAGATCGTGTGGGGGATCACACCGGCCTTGAGCT
The DNA here is from genome assembly GCF_052245935.1 of Nonomuraea sp. 3N208. Classification (NCBI taxonomy): domain Bacteria; kingdom Bacillati; phylum Actinomycetota; class Actinomycetes; order Streptosporangiales; family Streptosporangiaceae; genus Nonomuraea; species Nonomuraea sp. 3N208. The sequence continues at coordinate 158,716 of NZ_JBQQBR010000020.1, forward strand.
GTGCTTCGAGCACGTCGAACGCGAAGCCGCCGGATCCGTGCCCGATGTCGAACAGCACACCTGCTGCGTACGCCTCGGCGACCGCGGGCGCGATGCCGCCTCCGTCCACCATGCCGGTGGCCAGCCCGCTGGCGCAGTGGGTGACGATGTCGCCGGGGCGCAGCAGCCGCAGCACCTCGTCCACGGCCGGTGGCGCGACGCCGATGTGCACCATGACCGGGACCCCGCCCGCCTCGGCCACCTTGATCGCCCGGCGCAGCGGCTCCAGCCCGTTGGCGCCGACCGTCTTGCCGTCCATCCGGACCTTCACGCCGAAGAGCAGGTCGCGGTTGCCGGCCAGGGTCGCCGCGGCGAGATCGACGTCGCAGTTGGCCAGCTCGCGGCTCTCCCCGTCGGGCGCGGTCAGGCCGACGGCCGAGACGTTGAGCAGCGCCGCGACGCGCACCTGGTAGTCGCTGACCGCGGCACGCAGGGACTCGATGGCGTACGCGCCGGCCGAGCCGGCGTCGACCCAGGTGGTCACCCCGGTGTACCAGGCGACGGGGTCGGGGTCGATCCCCCAGTAGGTGGCGCCGGGGTGGACGTGCGCGTGCAGGTCGACCAGGCCGGGCGTGATCAGCTTGCCGCGGGCGTCGACGACCTCGCGGGCCGCGTGCCGGGGCAGGGCGGGGGCGACCGCGGCGATCCGGCCGCCGCGCACGCCGACGTCGTAGCGGCCGACGTGCCCGCCGCCGACGTCGATGACGTCGCCACCGGCCAGCAGCAGATCGTAGGACATCCTGCTCCTATACGTTTCGGGAGGCGGGCTCGCCGGCGAGAGCGGTGCCGATGCCGAGGCGGTAGAGCCGGGTCGGGCGGCCCTTGCGGTGCATTTGCTCGCTGCCCTCCTCGGTGACCAGGCCGGACTCGCTGAGCTTGCGGATCAGCCGGCGTCCGCTCGGGTTGGTGATGCCGAGCTGTCCCGCGAGGTCGCTCGGCGAGATCAACCGCCCGCCGAGGCTGCGTTCGAGCGCGGCGAGCCTGGACAGGGTGGCCGGGCTGAGCCCCGCGCGCCGCGCCAGCTCCTCCAGGTCGCCGCCGTGCTCGCGATAGGTGAAGGCGAGCGGCGACCCGGACCCGCTCATGGGGCCGATGATGACGCCGCTGTCCTCGACGAGGTAGGCCGACGGAGCGGCCTCCTGCTCGGCGCGGGACGCCGCCCATTCGGCGAGCTGGACGCAGGTGCGGGCGGATCCGCCGATGCCGAACCCGGCGGCCGGCCGCACGCCGAGGGTCTCGTGGGCCTGACCGAGAATGGGCAACGACACCCAGTTGTGCGTGACCTCCTCGAACAGCGCCTTGTGCGCGAAGACGACGACGCCGCGGCGGTCGCGGTTCTCGATCCACGCCTCGTCGAACTCCGGCGTGTTGACCAGCAGGTTCATCAGCCCGATACGGGCCCGGTCGAGATCGGTCTGTGCGTCCTGGGCGCCCAGGAGGAAGACCCCCGCGGCGAACCGCGACGCGCTGGCCTGCCGGGACTGGATCCGCAGGGCGAGCTCGTGGAGGTCGGCCCGGATGGTGGTGGGCCCTTGCAAGGCGTTCACCACGGGGACCGAGCCGGCCGTCAGCCGCGCGGTGACGGCGGTGCGCAGGCTGATGGCGTAGGCGGCGCCGGTCCGCTCGGCGAAGCGGCGGTGGAAGCCGACGATCTCGTCGACGGACTGCTCGGGGTCGTACGGCAGGCAGGCGACCTGGTCGGGGTCGAGCCCGAGCGCGTGGACGACCTCGTGGACCGTCTCGGGATCGAACGTGTCCACGCTGACCGGCACGGCGGCGCAGCCGCGGACCTGCGCGCGGAAGAAGGCGAAGGACAGGTCGAGGGCGGCGGCCTTGGTGACCGCGACCGACAGACCCGCTGGGAGCAGGTCGCGCGACTCGGCGTACGGAACCGGGCCGAGCAGCATGCCGTGCACCTGCTCACGCTCGAGGAGTGCCTGGACCCCCGGCCGGATCTCCTCCTCCTGCTCGTAGGTCACCCACTCCAGACGCACGCCTGACAACGTGCGGGCCGCCTCCTCGAAGACGGCGCGGTGGCTCGCGTGGATGACGAGCCCGATCACGATCGCCATGATCCCCCTATACGACCCATGTTCATTAGTAGTTCACATTAACGACACGCCGGCCAGGGATACGTCCTTTTAACGAACCCACTGTTGACCGAAACGACTCCTTAGGAGCATCCTGATCCCACCATACTACGAACCACTTACGAACGTGGTCCGTTATAGGAGGGCTTCATGACGAGGATGACGCGACGCGCCCTGATCGCCTCAGCGGCACTCGGCGCGCTGCTGGCCACCGCTGCGTGCAACGTCGACCAGGGCAGTACCACGGCCTCCCCCGCCGGTGCGACCGGCGGCGCGTCGAGCGCCGCGCCCAAGGCGCTCAAGGTCGGCTGGTCCACCATCTACCTGGCCCCCTCGTGGATGCAGCAGACCCTGCAGATGCTCGAGGAGGACGTGGCCAAGCTGAAGACCGAGGGCAAGGTCGCAAGCTACGAGACCTTCAACGCCAACGGCGACGCCTCCCAGCAGATCGCCCAGATCCAGGCGATGATCACGCAGAAGTACGATGTCATCCTCGTCGACGCCGGCTCCTCCACCGCACTCAACCCCGTGATGGAGAAGGCCGTGGCCGCGGGCATCGTGGTGGTGAACTTCGACAGCCTCGTCACCAGCGAGAAGGTCATCCGGGTCGGCACCGACCAGGTCGAGTGGGGCAGGATGACCGCCCAGTGGCTGGCCGACAAGCTCGGCGGCAAAGGCGAGATCATCGCGATGAACGGCCCGGCCGGCGTCTCCGTCAGCGAGGAGCGCTGGAAGGGCGCGGAAGAGGTGTTCAAGAAGTACCCGAACATCAAGATCGCGGCGAACGTGCACAGCGAGTACAACCTGGCCCCGGCCGCGCAGGCGTTCGCCTCGGCCTATTCGGCGCACCCGTCCATCACCGGCGTCTTCTCCCAGGGCGGCGCTCTGTCCGCGGCGGCGCTGCAGACCCTGGTCAAGCAGGACAAGAAGCTCGTCCCGATCACCGGCGAGAACTACAACGGCTTCCTGAAGCTGTGGGCCGACAAGCGCAAGGACGGCTTCTCCTCGATCGCGACGGCGCAGCCCAACTACCTGGCGGTGATCGCGCTGCGGGCCGCGGTGGCCAAGGCCGCCGGCACCGACGTCCCCTCCACCATCACCGTCCCCCTCCCGAAGATCACCGATGAGAACCTCGACCAGTTCGTCAAGCCGGACCAGCCCGACGACTCCTACCCCATCCAGCCGATCCCGCAGAGCGAGATCGACAAGCTGCTCGGCGCGTAGCGGAGGGTCCCGGATGACGCTGTTGAACGTCGAGCGGATGTCGAAGTCCTTCGCCGGGGTCACCGTCCTGCGCGAGGTCACCTTCGACGTCCGCGCCGGAGAGGTGCTCGCCCTGGTCGGCGAGAACGGCGCCGGCAAGAGCACCGTGCTCTCGCTGATCACCGGCCTGCTCGCCCCGGACTCCGGCACCATCCGATACGACGGCGAAGCCGTCCGCGCGTGGTCCCCGCACCGCGCGCGGGCCGCCGGCATCGCCTCTGTGCACCAGGAGCTGAGCCTCAACCCGCATCAGAGCGTCGCGGAGAACGTGTTCCTCGGGGCCTGGCCCAGCCGGCGCGGCCTCGTCCGGCACCGCGACCTGGCGGCCCGCGCCCGCCCGCTGCTGGAGCGGGTCGGCCTGGACGTCGACCCGCGCACGCCCGCCAGGCGGCTCCCCCTCGGCGCGCAGCAGCTCGTGGAGCTGGCCAAGGCGCTCACCTCGGACCCGCGCCTGCTGATACTCGACGAGGCCACGTCGGCGCTCGACGACGACCAGGTGGGCGCGGTCTTCCGGGTGGTCGCCGACCTGCGTGCGCGCGGTCGCTCCGTCGTGATCGTCAGCCACCGCATGGGTGAGCTGCTGGCCGTCGCCGACCGGCTGACCGTGCTCAAGGACGGCGAGGTCATGGCCACCCGCGAGCACGCGGACACCGATCACGACGATCTCGTCCGGCTCATGGTGGGCCGCGAGCTCTCAGCCATGTTCCCTCCTAAAGCGAACACCCCTCCACCTGTCGGGGAACCGATTCTGCGCGCCTCTGGGCTGTGTACGGGGGCGGACCTCGAGCTGGCGCCGGGGCGGATCGTCGGACTGGGCGGGCTGCAGGGCCAGGGTCAGCGGGAAGTCCTTCGCGCCCTGTTCGGCCTGCACCCCCACAGCGGCCGGATCACGGTGGACGGGCGGCCCTGCCGTCTGGCCTCCCCCCGCGAAGCGATCCGCCGCGGCATCGGCTACGTGCCGGAAGACCGCAAGACCGAAGGGCTGCACGTGGTCCGGAGCGTCCGCGCCAACCTCGCGCTGACCAGCCTGCGCACGCTCGCCCCCGCCCGAACGCTGACCACCGTCTCGCGGCGGCGCGAGGACCTGCTCGTGAGCGACCTGATCGGCCGGATGCGCATCAAGACCACCTCGCCTGCCCAGGAGGCCCGCCGCCTGTCCGGCGGCAACCAGCAGAAGGTCGCGCTCGCCAAGTGGCTGCCGAACCGGCCCCGCGTCCTCCTGCTCGCCGAGCCGACCCGCGGCATCGACGTCGGCACCAAGCGCGAGATCTACCACCTGCTGCGCGAGCTGGCCGGCGAGGGCATGGCCGTGCTCGTCACCTCCGGCGACACCATGGAGCTGGTGGGGCTCTGTGACGAGGTCCTGGTCATGTACGAGGGCGCGGTGGTGGATCGGCTGGCCGGGGCGGAGCTGACCGAGGAACGCCTGGTCCAGGCGTCGTTGGCGGGCAGGAGCACGGCCTCGGAGGTGGCCGGTGCGTAACCGCCTCGACCTGCTGGGACTGTGCGCGCTGCTGGCCGTGGTGCTCGTCGCCTACCAGCGGCTCGACCCGACGCTGCTCCACCCGTCGACGATCACCATCCTGTCCGCGCAGTTCCTGCCGCTGATCCTGGCCGCGGCCGGGCAGACCATCGTCATGCTCACCGGCGGCATCGATCTGTCGCTCGGCGCCGTATTGTCGCTCGGCATGGCCGTGTTCGTCATCTATCCTCCCGATGCCCCTGGAGGCGTGGTGGCCGCCGCGGCGCTCGCGCTCACGGCCACGGTGCTGGCGGGCGCGGCCAACGGAGTGCTGGTCGCGTACGCAGGACTGCCGCCGATCATCGTCACGCTGGCGGCGTCGTTCCTGTGGGGCGGGGTCACGCTGATCGCGCTCCCCCAGCCGGGCGGGCAGGTGCCGGACGGGCTCGTGCGGGCCTACAACCTCGGCTTCCACGGCCTCGCCCTGCCCGCCATCGGCATCGGCGTGGCGCTCGGCCTGTGGAAGCTGGTCAAGACCACCCGCTTCGGGCTGGCGCTCTACGCCGTCGGCGGCAACGAGCACGGCGCCTACGCCAGCGGCATCGACACCCGCCGCGTCAAGATCTACGCCTACGGCTTCGCCGGGCTCTTCACCGGGCTGGCCGGGATCGGCCTGGCGATCCAGACCGGGTCGGGCGACCCGACGATCGGCGTGCCGTACACGCTGAACTCCATCGCGGTCGCCGTACTCGGCGGGATCAGCTTCTTCGGCGGGGTCGGGCAGATGCGCGGCACGCTGCTCGGCGCACTGCTGCTCGGGCTGCTGACCAACCTGCTGTTGTTCACCGGGATCTCGACCTTCTACCAGATGATCCTGCAGGGCGTCGTGCTGATCGTGGCGGTCGCCGTGAAGACGCTGGCGACCAGGGAGAGGGTGGCATGATGACGCAGGCCGTCCAGGGCTCGGACGTGCGGGCGGACGACACCGGGCCGCGGCCGCGGCGCCCGCTCGACGGGCTGCGCGGCAACCGGGCCCTGTGGGCGTTCGGGGTGCTGGCGCTGACGTGGCTCGCGGCGATCCTGTTCGCGCGCGGGTTCGACAGCGTGGGAAGCGTGCGTTACCTGGTGCAGACCGCCTCGTTCCTCGGCATCGTGGCCGTCGGGCAGACGCTCGTGGTGATGATGAGCGGCATCGACCTGTCCGTCTCCGCGGTGGTGGCGCTGTCGGCGGTCGTGTGCGCGCAGGTGGCCGCAGGGTCGGGCGGCACGGTCGCGATTCTCGTCGCGCTGGCGGTCAGCGCGCTGGTCGGGGTGGTGAACGCCGCGGGCATCGTCTGGCTGCGCCTGCCGCCCATGGTCATGACGCTGGCGAGCGCCACGGTCATCTCGGGCGCGCTGCTCATCTACACCAACGGCTCCCCCAAGTCGGCGAGCATCCCGCTGCTCGACGCGCTCGCCAACGGCAGCGTGGCAGGGATCCCGCTGGCCACCGTGCTGTGGCTGGGCATCGCGGGCGTCGCCGTCTGGCTGCTGCACCTGTCGCGGCTCGGCGGCTACGCTTTCGCGCTCGGCACCAGCGAGCCGGCCTCGCGGGCGTCCGGCGTGCCCGTGCCGGTCACCACGCTCGTGATGTACGCCGCCTGCGCGCTGCTCGCGGGGGTCGCCGGGCTGGTGCTGCTCGGGTTCACCGGGACCAGCTCGCTCACCATGGGCAACCCGTACCAGCTGCTGTCGATCGCGGCCGTCGTCCTCGGCGGCACGTCGATCCTGGGCGGGCGCGGGCACCTGCTCGGCACGGTCGCCGGCGCGTTGCTGCTGACCCTGCTGACCGCGCTGCTCGTGGCGTGGAACCTCGGCGAAGGGCTGCGCCAGGTGGCCCTCGGCCTGCTCATCATCGTGCTGCTGCTCCTGTACGCCCGTGAACGGCGCACGGTATGAGCCCCACCGAGGCGCTGCTGCGCGAGCTGGTACGCGTCCCCAGCGTCAACCCGCGCGACGGATCAGGGCCGGGCGAGGCCGCGCTGGCCGAGACCGCCCGTGACTGGCTCGACCGGCACGGCGTCGCGGCCTCGATCCGCGAGGTGCTGCCCGGGCGGCCCAACGTCGTGGCCGTGGTGCCCGGCCGCGACCCTCGGGCTCTCCTGCTGGCCTCGCATCTGGACACGGTCGAGGTCGAGGGCATGACCGTGGACCCGTACGCGGGCGAGGTCCGCGACGGGCGGTTGTACGGGCGGGGCGCCTGCGACGCCAAGGGCTCGCTGGCGGCGTTCATGCTGGCCGCGGCCGAGCTGGCCGCCGGCCCTGAGCCGCCGTGCACCGTGGTGCTGGCCGGGGTGATCGACGAGGAACACCACTACCGGGGCGTGCTGGGGCTCCTGGACGATCTGCCCGTACCGGAGGTGGCGGCGGCGGTGGTCGGCGAGCCGACCGGGCTGGCCGCGGGCATCGCGCACAAGGGTGTGGTGCGCTACACGGTCCGGACGCTGGGCTCGGCCGGCCACGCCTCTCGCCCGGACGAGGCGGTCAACGCCGTGACGTTGATGGCCCGCGTCCTGACCTACCTGGACGCCACCGCACCGGACGTGCCCGGCCATCCGCTGCTCGGCCCGGCCACCCGTTGTGTCACCCGGATTCGCGGCGGCACCGGTCCGAACATCGTGCCAGGACGTTGCGAGATCGACGTGGACCGGCGGACGTTGCCCGGCGAGGATCCGCTGGAGGTGTGGCGACACGACGGGGAGGAGCTGGCGCGGCTGCTGCCCGGCGGGATCGAGCTCGACCCGCCGTTCACCGTCGACTACGCCCTCGGCACCCCGGCGGACAGCCCGATCGTCACCGGGCTGTGCCGGGTGCTCGCCGCTCGCGGCCTCGACGCGAGCGCGCACGGCATGCCCTTCTGCACGGACGCCAGCAAGATCGCGCGGGCGGGCATCCCCGCGGTGGTCTTCGGGCCCGGCTCGATCCTCGACGCGCACGCGGCGGACGAGTCGGTCGCCCTCGCCGACGTGCGCCGCGCCGCCGACGTCATCGTTGATCTGGTCCGGGTGGGCGCGTGCGACTGAACGACCACGTGGACCTGGTCGGCAGCGGCGCCGCCGGTTTCGACCTCACCGATCCCCTGGACTGCCACGTCTACCTCGTCCGGGGTGAGCGCGCGTGTGCGCTGGTCGACGCCGGAGCGGGGCAGGACATCGCGGCGATCATGGACAACCTGGCCGGCGACGTGCCCGCGTACCTGCTGCTGACCCACGGCCATGCCGATCACGCGGGCGGCGCGGCCGAGCTGGCGCGGCGGGTCCCGGGCCTGCGGGTGCTCGCCGGCGCGCCCGCGGACCGGTGGATCGCCACCGGCGACGAGCGGATGATCAGCCTCGACCAGGCGCGGGCAGGCGGCTCGTACCCGCCGGACTATGCGTTCGCGCCGTGTCCCGGCGTCCAGCCCATCGCTGATGGGACGGTGGTCGACCTGGGCGGGGTGACGCTCCGCGCGGTGGCGACGCCCGGCCACGCCGACGGCCACACCTGCTACCTGCTGGAAGCGCCCGGTCATCGCGCCTTGTTCTCCGGGGACTGCGTCTTCACGGGCGGCCGGGTGTCGCTGCAGAACCTGCACGACTGCCGCATCCCCGAGTACGCAGCCAGCCTGACCCGCCTGGCCGAGCTGCAGGTGGACGCGCTGTTCCCCGGGCATCACGAAATCTCGCTGCGCCGGGCCCACCGGCACCTGACCACGGCCCGCGACGTCCTCGCCCGCGGGCTCCTACCGGAGAGCACCACGTGACGATCAAGTTGGCCATACCCGCAGAGAAAATCGACTGGCGGACCAAGGGGCTGTGGTGGCCGGGCCCCGCGGTGTCCCTGGACGAGTTCGCGACCCAGCGGCACCATCTCTTCGGCGGGGCCTTCACCTGGCCGGTCATGGTGGCCGACCGTGCCGCCATCGTCCACAACATCGACACGCTGGCCCGCTTCTGCGCCCGGCACGGCCTGGAGTTCGCCCCGCACGGCAAGACCACCATGGCGCCCTCGCTCTTCGCGGCCCAGCTCGCCGCCGGCGCGACGGCGATCAGCGTGGCCACGGCGGGCCAGGCGCTGGCCTGCCGGGCCTTCGGCATGCCGAGCGTGTTGCTCGCCAACGAGCTCCTCGATCCCGGCCCGCTGCGCTGGGCTGCCGAGCAGGTCCGGCAGGGCTTCGGCTTCCTGTGCTTCGCCGACTCGGTGACGGGCGTGCGGACGATGTCGGCCGCCGTCGTATCCGTGCCCGGCGGGCGGCCGCTACAGGTGCTCGCCGAGCTGGGCCATCCGGGCGGGCGCACGGGAAGCCGTACGCTCGCCGAGCTGAGCGAGGTGGCACGGGCCGTGGTGGAGGCCCCCGGGCTGGAGCTGGCCGGGGTGGCCGCCTACGAGGGCGGCCTGCCCGACGCGGAGGCGGCCGGGCGCTACCTGGACGAGGTGCGGGCCGCCGTGCACCGGCTGTCGGCTGAGCGCCTGCTGGGCGAGGAGGTCGTCGTCACCGCGGGCGGCAGCAAGTACTTCGACGTGGTCGCCGATCGGCTCGCCGGAGCGTGGTTGCCAGGGCACCGGCTGCGGGTGATCCTCCGCAGCGGCGCCTACATCTCCCACGATGACGGGATTTATCAGGACTGGACGCCGTTCCGGAGGATCCCCGAGGAAGGCTCGCTGGAGCCGGCGCTCCACGTGTGGGCCCAGGTGCTCTCGACGCCGGAGGACGGCCTGGCCATCGTGGGCATGGGCAAGCGCGAGGTGGCCTATGACGAGGGCCTGCCCATGCCGCAGCAGGTCCGCGCCCACGACGGCACGCTGCGGCCGGCCGGCCGGCTGCGGGTGATGTCGGTCAACGACCACCACGCCTATGTCGAGGTGGGCGCGGACGCCACGGTCGCGCCGGGTGAGCTGATCCGCTTCGGGGTCTCCCATCCCTGCACGGCGTTCGACAAGTGGCAGATGATCCCGGTGATCGAGGACGACCACACGGTGGTGGACCTGATCCGCACCTACTTCTGAATCAGCACCTCGTTGCGGCATCTGTGCCTGCGGCGTCCGTTATCAGGTGACTGGGAGTGCGGCGGCCGACTGGCGCCAGATCCTGCCGTCCTTGACCACGAGCGTGCCGTACGTGGTGACGCGGTTGCCGCCGATCGTCATCACCGCGTTGTAGAAGATCACGTCGTCGGTCACCTGCAGCGAGACGATTTCGTCGACCTGGGGCTTCGCCGACAGATACGCCGCGAACAACTCCCTGATCTCGGCGGGGCCCCTGGCGACACGGTCGAAGCGGATCACCGTGGCCTCATCGTGGTATTGGGCCAGGAGGGCCTCGAGGTCCTGGCCGGCGATGGCGGCCAACTGGCGGTCGAACAGGTCCCTGGTGGTCATGCGGCGCCTTCCGGTCGTGGTCGGAGCAGGTCGTACGCCGGCTGCGCGGCCGCGTACACGAGAAAGAGCGGGAGCGCCACCGCGGTGGGCAGCGCGGACGTGGCGAGGGTGAGCGCGGCGGCCGTCAGGCGGATGACGGCTGCGCGGCGGTCGAGCGAGCACAGGTGCTGCACTCCGAGCACGGCGAACACCAGCGCGGCCGGCAGCCCGACGGCCCAGCTGGTGCTGGCTGGGTGGGCGATGGCGTGCTCGATGCCGATCCCGAATGCCACCAGGCCGAGCGACAACGGCAGATGCGAGTAGACCCACACCTGCCCGGCCAGCCGGGTGCGCAGGACGACAGACTCGTCGAGATGGCCGAAATAGAGCCACCAGAAGCCCATCGCGATCGCCACGCCGGCCAGGGCGATCAGCAGCGTGCCCGGCGTGACGTCGTGGCCCTTGAGCCCCACGACGACCGCGGCGACGACCTCGCCGAGCACGATCACCACGAACAGGCCGAAACGTTCGGGCAGGTGCTCGGTCTGCGGAGGCAGCTTGCCCTGTTGGCGGCGGGCCAGCAGGGGCGTGGCCAGGTCGATGACGATGGCGACGGCCCAGAACACGTAGCGCGCCGGCGGCTCGACGGCGAGCGAGGCCAGCCAGATGGCCACGGCCACGGCGAATCCGGCGGCATATCGGACGGTCAGCGGCCGGGCCTCGGGCACGTGGCGGCCGGCGCGGACGTAGGCCACGATGAGCAGCACCCTGGCCACTGCGTATGCGATCGCAAAGAGCCCGGAACGGTGCTCGATGTCGCCCACGCTGGCGGCCATGGTCGCGACCGCCAGGATCTGGGGCAGCGCGAACAGCCGGTGGCTGACGTCGTCGGTGTCGAACCTGTTGGCGTAGAAGACGTATCCCGCCCAGGCCCACCAGATGGGGACGAACAGCCCCACGAAAACGCCGAGGTTGTTCCCATCGGCGAGAACGGCGGCCAGTTCCGCTACCGCAACGACGAAGACGAGGTCATAGAGTAGCTCGAGCCAGGTCGCCCGGCGGTGGGCGTCCTCGAAGAGCCTTAATCGGGGTGGCTGCCATTGGCGGCTGCTGGTCACTCATACCTCCGCTATGTAATTGTGTAATTATGCTCTCTTCGCCGGGCCTAGCGTAGCGTGAGGCAGGCGACCCGGTCCCCCGCCTGGCCGGCCTTCGGGCCGCTGGTGACGGTGGGCTTGGCGTGGATCACTAGCGAGCGGGGCAGGCGGGCGGCGTCCAGCGCCCAAGCGTTGCGGGCGGTCGAACGGCCTGCGCCCGCGCCGTCGGTGGCGACGGTCAGCCAGACTTCGCTGACCGGGTCGATCCGGCCAGGCTGGTGCTGGTAGTGCGGTCCTGAGTCGTCGGGCTTCTGGCCACATGGCTTGTTGTGCAGGTGAGCGCCGTACGTGTGATTCGGCAGGAAGCCCTCGACGACGAGCGACGTGCGGGTCTGGCCGTCGGAGGACTCGGCGGTGACGCTGGCCTGGGCGCCCTTGGGGGCCAGCTTGCGGCCGTAGACGATGGCGTCGGTGTCGGACGGCGTGAAGTCGCCGGCCGCGGACAGCGTCACCCGACTGTCCTTGGACGCGCCCCGCTCTGGGGCGTTCTGCAGCGGGGCCGACGGGCCGGCACAAGCACCGGTGCCGGCTGCGGCGAGCAGGATGAACAGGATGGTGGGCACACGCATGAGAGCTCCTCATCGGCCGAGCCGCTGTCAGGCTCGGGGAGGGAACCCACTCTAACGAGTAATCAACCCACTACGGTGGGTATTCTCCGTGACGCCTTTCAAGCGCCGTGTCTCGCCGCGATGCCGTCGATCATGGCGGCCAGGGTGAAGTCGAGGTCGGTGAGGCCGCCCTGGTCATGGGTGGTGAGCGCCAGATGTAGCGTGCGCCACCGGATGTCGATGTCGGGATGATGGTTGAGCTCCTCGGCCTTGACCGCGATCTCGTCGACGATGCGGATGGCGGCGGGGAAGTCGGGCGCGGTGACCGTGCGCCGGATTTCGTCGCCCTCGCGCCGCCACTCCGGCAGGGTTTTGAGCTTGCTCTCGACGTCCATGACAGCACTTTATTTCAGCGCGCCCGTGCCGAGCCCGGACTGGATCTGACGCTGGAAAACGATGTAGAGGATCATTACCGGCAGGATCGTCATACTCAGGGCGGCGAACAGGCCCGGCCAGTCCGCCTCGTACCCGGCCAAGGTGGAGATCCTGGCGATGCCCTGGGTGAGGACCCATTTGTCCGGGTCGCCGGCGAGGAGGACGAGGGGCAGCAGGTACTGATTCCACTGGCCGAGCACGTTGAAGATGGTGATGCTGATCAGGCCGGGCTTGGCCATGGGGACCATGATCTGGAAGAACGTGCGGGTGTGCGAGGCGCCGTCGATGAGGGCCGCCTCGGCGACGACATCCGGCAGTGTCCTAAAAAATGCCGCCAAGAAGAACACCGTGAACGGCAGCGAATACGCGATGTACACCAGGACCAGGCCGAGGTGCGAATTCAGCAGGCCGAACTGCTTGACGACGAAGAAGAGCGGCCCCAGCGCCAGGAAGACCGGGAACGCCAAACCGGCCACGAAGTAGTAATAGATCAGCTTGTTGCCGACGAACCGGTACCGCGCCAGCACGTACGCCGCCATCGACCCGAACACCATCGTCCCGGCCGTACCGAAGAACACGACGACAACCGTGTTGAGCATGTACTGCCCGATATGCGCCTTGTCCCAGGCCCGGCCCCACGAGTCGAGCCGCAGCGCGCCGGGCAACTGCAGCGGGTCGCCGAAGATCTCGGTGTTGGTCTTGAACGACGCCAGGAACGTCCACGCCAGGGGTGCGATGATCAGCAACGCCCAGACCGCCAGTGCCACGTGCGACAGCCCACTGAGCACGCCGGGCCGCGGCCGACCGATGTCACGCATGTTCGATCCTCTCCCGCCGGGTCGTCCGCAGGGTCAGCACGGCGAACGTCACAGTCAGGAAGAACAACGCCACGCCCATCGCGCAGGCGTACCCGACCTTGTTGTAGGCGAAGGCCGTCTTGTAGATGGTGACCGGAAGAATGCTCGTGGCCCCGTCGGGCTCGCCCTTGTCCCCCGCCAGCACCTGGACCAGCGCGAATCCGTCGAAGGCGGCGATGCCGAGGTAGATCCAGCCGACCTGGACGGTGTCGCGCAGCAGCGGCAGCGTGATCGAGAAGAACAACCGCACGCGCCCCGCGCCGTCGAGCGCCGCCGCCTCGAAATAGTCCCGCGGAATGGCGGCCATTCCCGCGGAGAAGAGCACCACATAGAACCCGACCGCCTGCCAGACCATCACCGCCATGATCGACCAGAGGGCGAGCCCCGGCTCGGTGAGCCATCCCACGGGCTCGACGCCGAGCCTGCCGAGCACGCCGTTGAGCACGCCGTCCTCGTCCGGCCGGTAGACGGCCTGGAACAACACCCCGACCACGGCCACGGCGAGCACCTGAGGGAAGAAGTAGACCACGCGGTAGAACCTCGACCCCCAGACGCCCTTCATGCCCGCGCCGCGCGTGCCGCCGCCCAGGTTCAGCAGGAACGACAGGAAGAGCGCGATGACGATGGTGACGATCGGCAATACGAGCAGCAGGATTCCGTGATTGCGCAGGGCCCGCCAGAAGACCTCGTCCTCGAACAACCGGCCGAAATTGTCCAGGCCCACATAACGTACGACCGAGGAAATTCCGTTCCAGCTCGTCAGCGAGAGCTGGAACGCCTGGATGTAGGGGCTGATGACGAAGACCGAATAGAGGGCGACGGGGACGACGAGGAATCCGGCGACGAACCCGTACCTGCGCAACCGCTCCATCGTGCTATTGGCTCCGCGTCTGCTTGGCGACGGCGTCGTCCTTCTTGATGGCGTCGGCTTTCTTCTGCATGTTGGCGCAGAACTTCTCCGGCGTGATCCGCCCGGCCATGACCACGTTGATCTGCTCGGTGCCGTAGTCGAAGAGCTCTTTGTACCAGCCTTCGAACCGGGCGTCGGTGATGATGTTCTCACCGGCCGCGTCCTGGGCCTTGGCGGCGCTGATCAGGCCGGCGGGCAGGTCCACGCCCTCGGCGGCGCCGTTCACCACCGTGAGGTTCTTGGTCTTCTCGGTGAAGCCCTTCGCGCCTTCCTTGGAGAGCATGATGCGCAGGTATTCGAGCCCGCCCTGCGGGTTCTTGCCCTTGGCGGCGACGACGAAGTTCTCGCCGACGCCGACCTGGATGGCGCCGTACGGCATCTTGTCGGCGGCGGTGACGTCGGGAATGGGGGCGATGGCGTACTGGAAGTCCAGCGGGATGTCCTTGGTCATCTCGTTCTCGATCCAGGACCCGACCGGGTAGAACAGCAGCTCGTTCTGCAGGTGCTTGATCTGGGTCTGCGTGTGGTCGAGGCCAAAGTATGCCTTGTCACCATATTTCGCCTGGATGTCGGCCCACGCCGACACCGCCTGCTTCATCGGCTCGGCGTTCCAGGCGTTGTCCACCAGGTTGTCGATGTCGATGACGACCTGGTTGCCACCGATCTTGGCGGCGGTGTAGAGCACGTTCCAGAGCTGGTAGTACGGGCCCTTCTGGCCGGGGTAGGCGAAGAGCAGGATGCCGTCCTTCTTCGCGGTCTCCCCCAGGGCCGTGAACTCGGCCCACGTCTTCGGGACCGTCCATCCCCTGGACTCGAACAGCTTGGCGTTGTACCAGAGCGCGCGGTGGGACACGGTGTAGTTCAGCACCAGGTCCTTGCCGTCGATCTTGGCGTTGTCGAGCACGGCGGGCGTGACGGTGTCGCGGACCTTCTTGCCCGGCTCGTCCATCGACGGCGCGTCGAACAGCGGGGTCAGGTCCGCCAGGTGGCCCTCGGCGGCCAGGGCGGCCAGGTCCAGCGCCTCGGGGCCCGAGTTGTTGAGCACGTCGGGCACGTCGCCGCCGACGAAACGGGGGCGGAGCTGGGTGCCGATCTGCTGGGTCGCGGTGTGCTTGATCGTCACCCCCGGGTACGCCTTCTTGTAGAGCTCCTCGTGCAGGTCCTTCGCGTACGCGTCGCCGTACCCGCCGCTGAAGATGACCACTTCGAGCGGTTTCTTGGCGTCGGCCCCGAAGGGGTTCTTCGGGTCGGCGGAGGCGGCGATCGAGGTCGCTGGGGCGGCCGTGGGATCGCCGCCCGTGCCGGCGGTGGCGCAGGCGCTCAGCAGGCCCGCGCCGGGGCCGGCCACGAACGCGGCCATGCCGATGCGGCGGAGAAGCTGACGTCGCGTGATCTCGCCCGGGTGGGTCATGGAGGCTCCCGAATTAGGAAAGTTTCCTAAACGTTTGCCCGAAAGGTACGAACGGCCCCCGACCTGCGTCAAGGGCCGCAATCGAGCCGTGACCTGGCCGTGACGCTAGCGCGGCGCCCGTGACCTGGAAGTAGACGACAGCATCGTCTACCTGCACGAAAAGGACAAGGGCGCCCGTACCATCACCAACGGTCTGCGCCGAGGGGAGGATGTCAGCCGAAGTGGGCCCGGGTCTCGGCGAAGGCCCGGTCGGTGCCCTCCAGCGCCTTGGCGACGTCGTCGTCCGTGTGCGCGGCCGACATGAACCAGTTGTGCCACGGGTGCAGATACACCCCGTGCCGCAGGCAGGCGTCGCTCCAGTACATGGCTACGGACAGGTCCGCGTCGCCGTCGAAGCTGAGCCACGGGATCGTGACCGGTCCCGTCTGATTCACCACGAAGCCGTGGGACTTGCCCTGCTCGTTCAGGCCCTCGCGCAGGAGCGTGCCCGCGCGCTCCATGGCGGCGATGCCGTCCGTGTCGCGCAGGGTCTCGATGGTGGCCTTGGCCGCCGCCATCGCAACCGCGGAGAACCAGAACGAGCCGGTCGAGTACAGCGTCTGCGCGGGCCCGCGCAGCGCGTCGGTGCCGGTCACGGCGGCGATCGGGTAGCCGTTCGCCATGGCCTTGGACCAGGCCGTCAGATCGGGCCGCACCCCGTAGGGCTCCCACGAGCCTCGGAGGTCGATGCGGAAGCCGGCCCGCACGTCGTCGATCACCAGCGCCGCCCCCAGCCGGTCGGCCAGGGCGCGGGCCCCGCGGGCGAAGGCCGGCTCGACCAGCTCCTGGTCCTCGAACGAGTCGTGCTTGAACGGTGTCACGATGATCGCCGCCACGTCCCCCTCCACGGTGGCCGCGGCGGCCTCCAGCGACTCCAGGGAGTTGTACGTGAACTCGACCAGGTCGGCCCGCTCGTTCGGCGTCGTGCCCGACAGGGAGGGCGTGCACCAGGGATCGGCCCCGTGGTACGCCCCGTGCGCCATCAGCACCTTCGTCCGCCCGGTGGCGGCCCTGGCGACCATGAGAGCCTGCGTGGTGGCGTCGGTGCCGTTCTTGGAGAACATCGCCCAGTCGGCGCTGGGGATGGTGTCCACGAGCAGCTCGGCCAGCTCCACCATGATCGCGCCGGGACCGTTGAGGCAGTCGCCGAGCGCGGCCTGACGGGCGGCGGCCTCCTCCACGCGCGGATGCCGGTGCCCGAGCACGACGGGGCCCCAGCTGCACATGAAGTCGATGTACTCGCGTCCGTTCACGTCCCACTGCCGGCACCCTTCGCCGCGCTCGAAGAACTGGGGGAAGCCGGGGGCGAAGAGGGCGGCGTTGAGATGCCCGTACATGCCGCCGGGGACGACCTTCGCGGCACGCTGGCGGAGTTCGGCGTCGTTCACGTGAGCATTCCTAGGGTGGAGTCGAGGTCGGTGAGGCCGGCGTCCGAGCCGAGGCCGGTGGCGACGCGGGCGGCGGCGGCCGTCCCCCACCGGGCGGCCGTCAGGACGTCCTGGTCGTGGAGGAGGCCGGTGAGGAAGCCGGCGCAGTACGCGTCGCCGCAACCCGTCGTGTCCACCACGTCCGTCTTGAGCGCGGGCACGTGTTCGGAGCCGGCCTCGGTGACGACGAGGCTGCCTTCCGAGCCCATCGTGATCAGTACGCCGCGCGGGCCGTCGCCGAGCAGAGCGGCCGCCGCCTCGGGGAGGTCCGTGGCGCCGGTCATGAGGAGGGCCTGGGATTCGTTCGGCAGGACGTAGTCCACGTGCGGGAGGAAGGCACGGGCCATGCCCAGTAAGTCGGGCATCTCCGACAGGAGGTCCATGGTGACGATCCTCCCGGCCGCCCGTACCTCGTCTAGGAGGGCGAAGAAGGCCGGATCCCCCAGGCCGAACGTGACGTCCATGCCACCCAGATGGATCGCTCGCGCCCCCCGCAGCACGGCGGCGTCCAGGTCCGCGTACGTCACGGAGAGGTTCGCGCCGGGCACGTGGAAGCTGGGCCGCCCGCCGTCGGGCCGGATGGGCAGGATGGAGGCGGCCGTCTGCTCTCCCGCCCTGCGGGCCAGGAACGAGGTGTCCACGCCCCGCTTGGCCAGCACCATCAGCAGGAAGTCGCCGAGCTCGTCGTCACCGATGGCGCCCATCGTGACCACGTCGTTGCCCAGCTTGACCAGGTCCACGGCCGTGCCCGCGGCGGCGCCCGCGGCGGTGAGGCGGATCTGATCGACCAGCACGGTGTCCTGGCCCTCGGGAATGTGCTCGATGGGCCTCGCGAGGATGTCGACGATGTGGACGCCGACGGTGACGACGGTCATAGTCTAAATAGACAGACGTCCGACTAAAAAGTCAATGGAGGCGACCGATGCCGAAGATCGTCGATCATGACGAGCGCAGGCGCGAGGTTTTGTCGGCGGCCCGCCGTGTGATCGTCAGGGACGGCATCGATGCCGCCACCACCAGGGCCATCGCCAAGGAGGCCGGATACTCCAACGGGGTGCTCGCGCACTACTTCGCCGACAAGGACGAGATCCTGCTGTCGGCGCTGCGCCAGTCGCACCAGCGCATAAGGGCGCGGCTGGCACGCAAGGTGGAGGGCGTGACGGGGCTGGCGGCCCTGCGCGAGCTGCTGCTGGACAACCTGCCGCTGGACGCGGAGCGCACCCAGGAGACCCGGCTGGAGGTCAGCTTCTGGAGCCGTAGCCTGGCCTCGGAGCGGCTGGCGGAAGTGCAGCGGGCAGAGGCGGCCGAGCTGCGTGCCGCCGTACGCGACCTGCTGGGCCAGGCTCGCGCGGCCGGCGAGTTGCGTGCGGACGACAACCTCGACGACCTGACCGAGCATCTGCTCGCCCTGGTCGACGGCCTCAGCCTGCACCTGCTGCTCTACCCGGGCCGGCTGACCCGCGTCGACCTCGAGCGGCTCATACTGCAGGCACTCGACCGCCTGTGAGGGAGCGACCAAGGTGATTGCTGGATATCGGACGACCGACTACATTGCGAACGTATGAGCCTCCGCGAGCAGCTGTGCGCGTACGGCCGGCGCGCCGTCGAGCTCGGCCTGGTCATCGGCACCTCGGGCAACCTGAGCGTGCGCCAGGGCGACCTGGTCGCGGTGACGCCGTCGGGGGCCGCGCTCGACCGGCTCACCCCGGAGATGTGCCCGATCGTGGACGTCGAGGGCTATCTGGTGGAGGGCGAGCTGCAGCCGTCGAGTGAGACGCCCATGCATCTGGCCGTCTACGAGACCACCGACGCGCAGGCCATCGTGCATACGCACTCGGTGTTCGGGACCGTCGTGGCGACCACGATGACCGAGCTGCCTCCGGTGCACTACAACGCGCTGCTGCTGGGCGGTGTGGTCAAGGTCGCCGAGTACGCCACGTACGGCACCCCTGAGCTGGCCGCCAACGTGCGGGCGGCGCTGGAGGGCAAGCAGGCCGCCCTGATGGCCAACCACGGCGGGGTGACCATCGGGGCGACGCTGGAGCAGGCGTTCGAGGCCACCCGGCTGCTCGAGTGGCTCTGCGAGGTCTACGTGCGGGGCCTCGGCGTGGGCAAGCCCACCATCCTGACGGAGGAGCAGCTGGCCGCCGTGGTCGAGCGCTCGTTCAACCCGCCCCAGTTCCCCCGGCGCTAGGCCAGGGCCGTGCTCATGGCCTCACTCCGTGAGGCGGGCTCCTTCGCCATGTGCCGCCTGCTCGGCCAGACCCAGCGGCAGGCCGCCGGATCCCGCGATCTTGTCGTGGAACTCCTTCAGCGAGCCCTGGAACGACGCGCGGATGCGGTCGATCTCGATGGCGCCGGTGAGGTAGGAGGGCGCCTGCGTGGGCCACGCGCAGTAGCGGTTCACCTCGCCTTGGGCGGTGCCGGGCGACAGCGAGGCCTTCGTGGCCATGAACGTCTCGGCCTCTTCGATCGACATGTCCTCGCAGTGCAGCGCCGTGTCCACGACGATCCTGGCGGCGCGGAAGATCCGGCAGTCCAGGTGCGCCAGCTCGGTGGCGGGGGTGTCGAAGTAGCCCTGCTCGTGCAGGAGCTTCTCGACATACAGGGCCCAGCCCTCGGTGAAGTACGAGGTGCGGAAGACCTTCCTGACCGTACGCGGGTTGCCCGCCATGTACGACAGATGCCAGTGGTGCCCGGGGTACGCCTCGTGGACGGCGATCGACGGCATCTGGGCCCGCGAGTTCGTCCGCAGGCGCTGGCGCACCTGCTCGGGGGTGAAGTCGTCAGGCGTGTACGGCACGAAGAAGACGCCGGTCCGCGAGCTGGCCAGCGGCGGCGGCGACAGGTAGTGGGCGACGGACAGGATCGGCCGGGTGTACTCGGCGGACGGCAGCACGTGGCACTCCTCGCCGTCGGCGAACGTCACCAGGTCCCGCTCCCTGACGAACTCCCGTGCCCGCTGGGTCTCCGCCTCGTACTCGGCGCGCATGTCCGCCAAGGTCGGCGGATGGTCGTCCATGAGGGACTCCATCGCGGCCCGCCAGTCCTCGGTTCCGTTGACCCGGACCGCTACCTCCCGCATCCTGGCGTCCAGTTCGGCCCACGCGCTCCTGCCCTTCTCGTGGAGCTCGGCGGCGCCGTACCCGAGGAGCTCGCGCTCGCGCAGCAGCGTGGAGTACAGCCGCTCCCCCATCCGCCAGGTGCCGCCGCACTGGAAGGACTCGAGGAAGGTGACAAGCTGGTCGAACGCCTCGGCGGCCGGCTCGGCCGCGGCCGCCAGCTTGGCACGCAACTCGGGGTCCTCGACCATGCCGGGGATCGTCCTGGTGAGGAAGTTGCGGCCGGTGCGGGCCTGGCCGAGACCCCGCTGGACCAGCAGCGGCGCCGCCAGGTCGGGGTCGAGGTTCGCCCAGCACGCCGCCAGCACGCCGGGAACCTCCGCTAACCGGGAGATCGCGGCCGACACCAGCTCGGGCTCGGGCTTGAGGCGCCGCTGGAACGGCGTGTACATGGAGCCGAAGATCGGCGAGAGGTAGGCCGCGGGGTCGCGGCGCCACTCGGGCCAGGACGCCAGCGCGATGGACCCTCTCAGCTGCGAGAGGACAAGGTCTCTGTCGATCGCGTCCTCGAGGGACGCGGCCTCGGTCGCCGACAGGCGATCCAGCCAGCGGATCTCCTCCTGCTCGCGAGCGGCCCAGGCGGAGGCGGTGAAATCGCCGAGGGTGTGATCGTAGCCGTCGGCTCCCAGGAGGCTGGCGACGACGGGACGGTCGGAAAAGTACCACTTGAGAAACTCGTCCACCGGTGCACCTTATCCTGAGCAAATGCCCCTGCAGATGACTGGCGCGCTCGGCGACCCCGACCTCATTCGCCTTCCCTGGGACGTCCCTCTAGCCGACTGGCCAAAACACCATCTGGTCGATCTCCCGCGCGGCATCTCGCGGCACGTGGTGCGCTTCGCCCGGCTCTCGGGCAAGGTGTACGCGATCAAGGAGATCAGTGAGCGCTACGCCAAGCGCGAATACCAGTTGTTGTGGGACCTGGCCCGGCTGGACGCGCCGGCCGTGGAGCCGGTCGCGTACGTCACCGGCCGCGAGGACGGGCTGGACGCGGCCCTGATCACCAGGCACCTGCAGTTCTCGCTGCCCTACCGCGCCGTCATGTCGGGCACGCTACGCCCGGACACGCTCACCCGGCTGCTCGACGCCCTGGCCGTGCTGCTGGTGCGGCTGCACCTGAACGGCTTCTACTGGGGCGACTGCTCGCTGTCCAACACGTTGTTCCGCAGGGATGCGGGGGCGTTCGCGGCGTACTTGGTGGACGCCGAGACCGGCGAGATGCACCCGATGATCAGCAATGGCCAGCGGCTGGCCGACATCGACTCGGCGCACACCAACATCTTCGGCGAGATGCTCGACCTGGAGGCCGGCGGGCTGCTGCACCCGTCCGTCGACCCCATGGAGACCGCCGAGGACGTCGTCGCCCGCTACCACCGCCTGTGGGACGAGATCAACGAGAGCGAGATCATCGAGGAGGTGGACTGGCACCGCGTGGAGCAGCGGATCAGGCGGCTCAACCTGCTCGGCTTCGACGTGGCCGAGATGATGGTGCGGCGCAAGGTCGGCACCGGGCGGCTGATCGTCCGTCCCAAGGTCGTCGACGCCGGGCACCACCAGCGGCGCCTGCTCCGGCTGACCGGACTCGACGTGGAGGAGAACCAGGCGCGGCGGCTGCTCAACGACCTCGACGGATTCCGGGTGGCCAAGGGGCTGCGGCACGAGGACGAGGCCATCGTGGCGCACAAGTGGCTGGCGGAGGTGTTCCAGCCGACGGTCGAGGCCATCCCCGTGGAGCTGCGCGGGAAGCTGGAGCCCGCGCAGCTGTTCCACGAGATACTCGACCACCGCTGGTACCTGTCCGAGCAGGCCGGCGCCGACGTCGGGCTGGAGGCGGCCGTGAAGTCGTACGTGGACAACGTGCTCGTCCACAAGCCCGACGAGAAGGCGCTGCTTCCTGACGACGCCCCTCAGTAGGCCACCGTGATGCGCTGGCGGAGGTGGGCGCCGTTCTCCAGCTCGTCCGCGATGGCCACTGCGTAGTCCTCGGCGCTGATGAAGCTGCGGCCCACGGCGTCGGTCAGCAGGTAGTCGTGGCCGATCCGGTAGACGCCGGTACGCTCACCCGGCGCGATCTCGGCGGCCGGCGAGATGTAGGTCCAGTCCAGGTCCTCGACCGGGAAGAAGAGGCCGAGCGCCGAGCGCTGGGCCAGCGCTTCCTTTTTGTAGATGTCGGGGAACTCGGGCGTGTCGACCAGGTCGAGGTCGGGCGTGACCTTGAGGCTGCCGGCGCCGCCGACGGCGATCAGGCGGCGCACGCCGGACTCGCGTACGCCCTCGATCAGGGCCCGGTAGGCGTCGAGGAACGGCCCCTCCGGCTCCGTGCCGTCCCGCGGCGGGGAGATGGCGCTGACCACGGCGTCATGCCCCTTGGCCAGCGTGGCGGCGTCGTGGACGTCGCCCTTGACCGGGCCGCCGGAACGGCTGACGCCGGTCACTTCATGCCCGCGGTTGGTGAGCTCTGCGGCGATGCGCTGGCCGATCATGCCGGTCGCGCCAAAGAGAAGAATCTTCATGCCGGCAAGAGTATCCATCGGATACTGGTTACTTCATCGTGCTATAAGTACCTTATGGATACCGGTGATGTCTTCGACCCCAACTGCCCGACCAGGGTGGTTCTGGATCGGATTGGAGACAAGTGGTCGGTGCTGGTATTGCTCAGCCTCATCAGCGGGCCGATGCGGTTCACGAAGCTGCGGGCCCGGATGGGTGGGGTCACGCCCAAGGTGCTGACACAGACGTTGCGGGCCATGGAGCAGGACGGGCTGGTCACGCGGGAGGTGTTCGCCGAGGTGCCACCGCGGGTGGAGTACACGCTGACGGATCTCGGGCGTTCGCTGCACGAGCCGGTCTCGGCGGTGGCCACGTGGGCGGAGCGGAACGTGGCCGGCATTCTCCGGTACCGCGAGAAATCCGCCTGAGCGGCCCGCATCCCGGCGCGGGCCGCCGCCGAGCTTTCAGGCGCTCGTGAGCTTGGTGATCTCGCTGACGATGTCGGGCCAGAGGGGGCGCGGCAGATCGTGGCCCATGCCGGGATAGGTCACCAGCCTGGCGCCGGGGATGGCCGCCGCCGTGGCCTGACCGCCCGCCACGGGGACGAGCAGGTCCGCCTCGCCGTGCAGGACCAGCGTGGGCACCTTCACCTGGGCGAGCGATTCCGTGCGGCCGCCCGAGGCCATGATGGCCGCCAGTTGCCTGGCCGTGCCCGCCGGATCGAAGCACCGGTCATAGGCCATCCCGGCCATCTCGGTGATGCGCTCGCGATCCAGGTCGTAGCCGGGCGATCCGATGATGGACCAGGTCCGCAGCGCCTGCTCCAGCACGCCGTCGCGGTCGTCGGGCGGCGTGGCCATCAGCACCGCGAGCGCCTCCGCGGTCGGCGGGGCGACCTCCGGGCCCGGCGTCGACATGATCGAGGTCAGGGTCAGCACCCGTCCGGGATGCCGGATGGCGAGGGTCTGGGCGATCATCCCGCCCATCGACGCGCCGACCACATGGGCGGCGGGCCGGCCGAGGACGTCCATGAGGTCGGCGGCGTCGTCGGCCAGGTCGTCGAGCAGGTACGGCGCGGGCTTCCCCGCTTGGGGGACACCCGCGTCGTGGAAGTGCGTGGACAGGCCCGCGTCGCGGTTGTCGAACCGTACGACGTGGTGGCCCTGCTCCGCCAGGAGCCGGCAGAGCCCCTCATCCCAGTGGATGAGCTGAGCGCCGAGCCCCATGATGAGGAGCAGGGGTCGTCCTGCCGGTGAGCCGAAGGTCTCGTAGGCGATGTCGATGCCGTTGACGGCTGCGCGCATGGTCACGGAGACCAGAATGACATTCTGGTCTCCGTGTCGTAAAGTCAGCGCCTGATGAGCCTGCGCACGCGCTTGTGGCCGAGCACCGCGCCGCCCCCGGCCATGGCCAGGGCACCCGCGAGGAGGACGCCGCCCACGGCGCTCGACTCCTCGGCCTCGGTCTTGGACGCGACGGCGTTCTCCGGCGGAGCCGCGACCGCCTTGCCGCCGGCGGGCTCCTCGGCGGGCTTGACCTCGGTGGACTTGACCGCGGGGGGCTTGAGCTGGGCAGGCTCCTCCTCGGCAGGCTTCTCCTCGGCCACGACCGTCGGAGGCTTGGCCGGGTTGGTGTCCTTCCTGGCCCATGCGCCGGTGGAGAAGGGGACCGGGTAGTTCTTCTTGCCGACGCCGTTGCCCCACTTGGTGATGACATAGTCGACGTCGATGTGACCCTGGCCGCCGACGCCGTCCACGCTGAGCGTGTTGGGGTTGAACCTGCCGCCCGTCAGCTCCGCGAAGGTCTTGGCGTCCAAGTCGAGCATGATGCCACGGTTGGAGGGCACGCCCGGACCGCGGTCGCCGACGAAGAAGGGGAGCTTCTTGCCCTTGTAGACCACGTATCCCTCGGTCAGCAGCGGCCAGCTCGGACTGGCGGCCAGCCCTTTCTGCATGGGCTTGCCGCTGGCGGGCATCCCCGTGTCACCGTTGCGGCCGGAGCCGTCGTCCCAGTAATAGGACGCCGTGGTCGAGCCCTTGAGCAGTACCTTCTCGTCGGTGTCGGAATCGGCGTGGGCCGCCGTACAGGCGATGGCCACAACGGTGGTGGCGGAGGTGGCGAACAGGGCGCAGGAACGCAGGCCAAAACGTGCAGACATGGGGCAGTGAGGTCCTTTGCGAGGGGTCAGGGACACGCGCTCCCGGAAAAAGGGCATAGCAAGGCAGAACGCCGAACGGGGGTTACTACGCGGAGCGCGAAAGGAGCCTGGGAAAAGGGCCGATCAGCCGGAGGCCGGCACGACGCTGTCTGGGGGTACGTACATCAATGCGGTGTCCTCTCCATCACGCCTACCGGGTTAGCTGACGGGTTCGGGCGGTGGAGATGCCCTACCGGCACGTGGCCGGATTCACCCCGAGGGATGGGTCCCCGGTTCCCGATCTATCGGGACTCGGCTAGGTAATGGCCCACACTTTAACCACGTATTCCGGACACACGCAAACAAATCATCATGAATCCGTCGAAAGATCTACCTAAGGATGTAAAGGCCCAAATCGGGCGAAGATCGGCCTCCGCGGGCATAGAAAAAGGGGGCACGGCCTGCCGTGCCCCCTCGCAATCCCAGCCTCAGCCGCCGCTCTTGCGCCTGAACGATCTTTTACTCGCAGCCGGACCGTGCGCCCCGTGGATCTTCGATGGGTCACCGCCCCTGCCACCCGCGCCCGAGCCCGCGTGCTGGTTGCGCTTGCGCTCCAGCGCCTCGCGGAACTTGCGCTTCATCTCGTCCTCGGAAGTTTCGCTGTTTTCCGGCTCGGGTGTATCCGCCATGAGGACCTCCATGGTGTTTGGGGACAATCACAGCTTCGCACGACGTCGGCCATGGCACGAAACTGGGGCCGCCGCGTGGCAGGTCGGCGCCTGGAGCAAAGGCGAACCGTTCCTGGTATTGCGTTGGTGCGCACCAGGGAAGCAAAGCGACATGATGGTCAACCCCCGGAGCGGCGATGAGTGTCCTCGGCCATGACCTGGCGATGGATCTGGGGGCGGCGTGCACCCGGATCTACGTCAAGGGCAAGGGCATCGTGCTGAACGAGCCCTCGGCCGTCGCACGCGACGCCGAGACGGGCAAGGTCCTCGGGTACGGCGCGGCGGCCCTCGACGCGCCCTGCGAGACGTGCTGGCCGATCAGCGACGGCCTGCCGGTCGACAGTGAGCTCACCCGGCGCCTGATCCGGTATTTCGTCCGTAAAGTGCACGGGCATCCGTTCGCCCGGCCGCGTGTGGTCCTGGCGCTGCCCGACGGTTGCACGCGGATCGACCGGGCGGCGCTGCGCGACTTGGCGTTCGAGGCGGAGGCGCGGGACATCCTGCTGATCCCGCACGCGCTGGCCGCCGCGCTCGGCGCGGGCGTGCCGGTCAAGGACTGCGCCGGGCGGATGGTCATCGACATCGGGCGCGACGCGGCCAGGATCGCGGTGCTCTCGTACGGGGCCGTCGTGGCCTCCGGCACGGTGCCGGTCGGCGGCCACGCCATGAGCAGGTCGATCGCCCGCCTCGTGGAGCGCGAGCACGGGCTGCTGATCGACGAAGGCGAGGCGGAGGCGGCGAAGCGCCGCGCAGGCTCCGAATGGAAGCCGCTGGACCGGCAGGTGCTGGTCCGCGGCAGGGACGTGGAGACCGGGCGGGAGCGCACAGCGGCACTCCCGGTGCAGCTGATCTATGAGGCGACCAGACAGCCGGTCGAGACCATCGAGCGGGCGGCGGTCGGGATCGTGGAGCACTGCCCGGCGGAGCTGGTGGCCGACCTCGGGGAACGGGGTGCGGTGCTGGTGGGGGGTGGCGCGCTGCTACGCGGGCTGTGCCGGCGGCTGCGTACCGCCTTGTGCATGCCGGTGCGCCGGGCGGAGCGGCCGCTGGAGTCCGTGGCTCTCGGGCTCGGACATTGCGTGGACGACCTGGGACTGATCGCCAAGCTCAGGGGCGCCAGGTGACGCCACGGTGCAGCGGGCCGCGGCTGGCCGCCCGAGCAGTGGGAGGAGTGGGTCAACCGGACGCCGGCCGCCCAGCTCCTCCGGCCCGAATAGGGCGACGGCCCACGCCCGGTCAGGCGGACGAGGGCCGAACGCACCCCGGCTATGGCGTGGAGAGTGCCTCTGTCGGGGACAGGCGGGAGGCCCTGACGGCCGGATAGAGCCCGGCCATGGCGCCGATGGCCAGCGTCGCCGCGAGACCGCCGACGGTGGCCCAGGCCGGGACCACGGAGGGCCAGCCGCTGTAGAGCGCGTACCCCATGGTGACGGCGGTGCCGAGGAGCACACCGCCCGCTCCGCCCATCGCCGACAGCAGCAGCGACTCGGCCAGGAACTGCGTGCGGATCTGGCCGCGGGTCGCCCCGAGCGAGCGGCGCAGCCCGATCTCCGCGCGGCGTTCCAGCACCGAGATGACCATCGTGTTGGCCACGCCGACACCGCCCACGAGCAGGGCCACCGCGCCCACGCCCAGCAAGAGGTTGGCGAACGCCTGGCTGGTCGCCTGCTTGGCGGCCAGCGCGTCGGACGGGCGGGAGACGTCCACCTCGTTCGGCGCCTCCGGGTTGGCGGTGCCGGCCAGGACCTGGCGTACCGCCTCCAGCTTGGCCTCCTCCGAGCGGGTGTAGAGCGTCGTCGGATGCCCGTCGAAGTCCAACCGCTCCTCGGCCACCGGCCAGCCCACCATGACGGCACTGTCCAGGTCCGTGGCGAGCGCGACCGGGTTCAGCACGCCGACGACGGAGAAGCGCTGGCCGCCGACGACGACCTGCGTGTCCTGGCCGACCGAGCCGACGCCGAGCCGCTGGGCGGCGGCCGAGCCGAGCACGGCGGCCGGGTACCGTTCGGTGGCCTGGTTGAGCCAGGTCCCGCTGCGTAGCGTCGCGCCGACGGTGGCGGGCAGGTCGAGGCGGGCGGCGTACGTGGACAGGCCGCCGGTCTGGGCCTCGGGAATCTGCTCGGACCGGTAGACCTTGGCCTCGGAGATCTTCGCCACCGCGGAGGCGGCCTGCACCGGCCCGATGCGCTCGATCATCGCCTCGGCGTCCTTCGGCATCTGCGCCGCCTCGCCTGCGAGCGTGGTGCCCGACGTGACGGTGAGGAGGTTGGTGCCGAGGGCGGAGAGCGTGCGGTCGAGCTCGGCGCCCGAGGAGGACGAGAGCCCGACCACGCCCACCATGGCCGCGATGCCGATGGCGATGCCGAGCGCGGACAGGAACGCCCGCAACGGGCGCGTCCGCAGGCCGACCGCGCCGACCCGCATGACGTCGCCCAGCCGCATGCCGGCCGGGGCGAGCTTGGGCCGCTTCACCTCGACGACGGCCATCACGCCACCCCTGATTCGACCATCTCCGGCACCGTGCTGTCCGCGATGATCTCGCCGTCCCGCATCCGCACCTGCCGGGGCAGGCTGGCGGCGATCTCCCGATCGTGCGTGATGATCACGATGGTGGTGCCAGAGGCGTTCAACTCGTGCAGCAACTCCATCACTCCCGTGCCGGACACGGAGTCCAGCGCCCCGGTCGGCTCGTCGGCCAGCACCAGCGGCGGCTCGCCCGCCACAGCCCTGGCGATGGCCACGCGCTGTCGCTCGCCACCGGACAACTCGTGCGGCTCGTGGTCCATCCGGTGCCCGAGACCGACCCGTTCGAGCGCGGCGGCCGCCCGCCGGCGCCGCTCGGACCTGCTCATCCCGGTGTAGATGAGGCCGTCGGCCACGTTGTCCAGTGCCGGGACCTTCGCCGCGAGGTGGAAGTGCTGGAAGACGAAGCCGATCGTGGTGGCGCGCAGCGCCGAGAGCTGGCCGTCGGACAACTTCGACACGTCGTAGCCGTCGATGTGGATGGTTCCCGAGGACGGCCGGTCGAGGGTGCCGACGACGTTGAGCATGGTCGACTTCCCCGACCCCGACGGGCCGGCGATGGCGACGAGCTCGCCGTGCTCGATGCGCAGCGACACCGAGTTCAGCGCCGTCACCCCACCGGGGTAGGACTTGGACACATCCGTCAGCGAGATCATGGGGTAGGTCACTTCGGCATCCCCACGGTCATGCCCTCGGTGAGCCCGTCGCCCTCGACCTCGACCCGTCCTCCGGCGAACAGCCCCGTCTCGACGGCGATGTACCTCGACTTGCCGCCCTCGATCACCTCCAGGCCGAAGCCGCCCTCCCGCAGCGCCACGAGGGCCGCGACCGGCACGGTCAGCACGTTCTTGCGCTGGGATGCGGTGAACGTCACGTCCACCGACGCCTTGTCGAGGCCCTTGGCGGCCTTGGCAGCGCCGATCGAGACCAGCGCCTCCACCCGGGTCTCGGGGTCGGCGTTCTGGCCCTCGCCCGGCACGATGACCGTGGCGACCTCGGTGACCTTGCCGCTCACGCTCTTGCCGTCGGGCAGCGTTACCTCGACCTTGGCCCCTTTCTTGGCCATCCGCTGGTCCTCGGCCTCCAGCTCGACGGTGACGACCTTGGACGTGCCCGTGTACGTCAGGACCTTCTGGCCGGGCTGGGCAGGCTGGCCCTCCTCGGCCTCAATGCTCTCCACGCGTAGCTTGCCCGGCGCGAAGACGACGCGACCCAGCTCGACCACGCCGGTCTCGTCCAGGCCACGGTCCTCCTGCCATTCCATGACGGCCTCGGCGGTGTCGTAGGTGTACTCGTCGTCGACCGTGAATCCGTCGTAACCGAGCTTGCTGAGGTTGCGCTCCAGGTTCTCCACGTCATTGCCCTCCACGCCGATCTTGAGGTCGCGGTAGGCGGGTGTGTCGCCGTACATGAGCGTGACGGGGTCATTGTCCAGCCGGTACATCGACTTCCCTCGGGTGATCTGCTGACCGCTCTCGGGCAGCCAGGTGATCGTGCCGGGCTTCCTGGTCACCGCCGTGGTCACGGGGCCGTAGCCGAGCTCGCCGTCGGCGTCCATGGTGTCGTTCAGCGTCTGCCTGGCCACCGTGGCGGTGGCCGGGGGCAGGACGTCGGCCGACTGGGTCGGGCCCGAGGCGCCCTCCAGCAGACCCCCGCTGTTGATCGCCACGAACCCGCCGCCCGCGGCGGCCAGCACGATGAGCAGTCCGGCGACCACCTTGCCCCGCCCGCGACGGCGGCGCGGGCGGGAGGGCGTCACGTCGGGTTCCGCCTTCCCGTCAAGGGTGGCCCCGCCCTGTAGGGGCCCCATCACCTGCCTCCCATACCGGCCTCAGCCATCTCCTTCTGGCACTTCTCCTGGGCGGACTTGAAGTCGGGGTCCTGGCCGACGTCGCCGGTGATGCGCATCATGCCGCCCTCGGGGTCCGGGTACTTCTCCACGCCGTTGTCCCGCATGCACTGCGCGACCTTCCGCAGGGCCTCGGCCCGCTTGGGGTCGCCCCCGCCCGCCGTCTGACCGCTCGGGGCGTACTGCTTGCAGGCCTCCTGGGCCTTCTGCATCGTCTCCCTGGGGGTGTTCTTGTCGAGCCGCATCATGACGCCCTTGCCCGGCTCGGGGTCCGGCATGTCGATCCCGTTCTCCCGCATGCACTGGGCGTACTTGAGCGCCCTCTCGTGCGGGTCCTCGCTCGGCTTGGGGCTGGCCGCGGCCTGATTGCCGGTGCCGGTGACCGAGGCCACGTCGGAGCCGCCGGCGGCGGCGCCTCCGCAGCCGGCCAGCAGCATGGTGGCGGCGGCCAGTGTGATGAGAGCTCGTGCTCGCATGGGTGATCTCCTCCGTCGACTCAACGTCGTTCGAGTGGAGATGCAATAGGGCCCGCCGTTTCCTCAGCGTTTCCGCGGCTCGCTTATTTTGAGCAAATGCCCCGTAGGCCACACTCGGCTCCATAAGCGGAGAGAAGGACCTGGGGTGCGCCATGCGGGTGCTGGTGGTTGAGGACGAGCGGACGCTCGCCGACGCGATTGCCGAGTGGCTGCGGGAGGAGACCCACGCGGTCGATCTGGCGCACGACGGCGAGGCGGCGCTGGAACGGATCGCGGTCAACGACTACGACGTGGTCGTGCTGGACCGCGATCTGCCGCGGGTCCACGGCGACGAGGTGTGCAGGGAAGTGGTCGCCTCGGAGTCCGACGCGCGGGTGTTGATGCTGACGGCCGCCGCGCAGCTCGACGACCGGGTGACGGGCCTGTCCATCGGGGCCGACGACTACCTGTCGAAGCCGTTCGCGTTCCCCGAGCTGGCCGCCCGCGTCCTGGCGCTGGGGCGGCGCTCGCGGCCGGCCGTGCCGCCGGTGCTGCGCCGGGCCGGGATCACGCTGGACCCGGCGCGCAGGGAGGTGTTCAGGAACGGGCGTTTCGTGCCGTTGTCGAAGAAGGAGTTCGCGGTTCTGGCCGAGCTGATGCGGGCCAACGGCAACGTGGTCTCTGCCGAGCAGCTGCTGGAGAAGGCCTGGGACGAGCACGCCGACCCGTTCACGGGGGCCGTCCGGCTCACCATTCTCAAGCTGCGCCGCAAGCTCGCCGACCCGCCGGTCGTGGAGACCGTGCCGGGGGTGGGGTACCGGATCTCATGAGACTCCCGCACCTCCAGCCCACGTTGCGGCTGCGACTCACCCTCGTGTACGGCGCCGTCTTCATGCTCGCCGGGCTGACCTTGCTCGGCGTCACCTATTTGCTGTTCAACCAGCAGCTGACCCAGTCGTTCGACAGCCGGTTCACGTCGGAGCCCGGCAAGACCAAGAACCTGTTCTTCGTCAAGCACGGCGTCCTGCTGCAGGGCCAGGCCGCGATCGAGTGGCTGCGGCAGCAAGAGCTGGAGCTGCGCAGCGCCGCCGTCACCTCGCTGCTCACGCAGGGCGCGATCGCTCTGGTCGTGGTGGGCGGATTGGCCATCGGGCTCGGCTGGGTGGCGGCGGGGCGGGTGCTTGCCCCGCTGCACCGGGTCACCGACACGGCACGCAAGATCGCCGCCGAGCCCACGGCCGAGCGCGGCCTGCACCGGCGGATCAGCCTGGAGGGGCCGGAGGACGAGGTCAAGACGCTGGCCGACACGTTCGACACCATGGTGGAGCGGCTGGATCACTCCTTCGACGGGCAGCGCAGGTTCGTGGCGAACGCCTCGCACGAGCTGCGTACGCCGCTGACGCTGAACCGGGCGCTGGTCGAGCTGGCCATGCACCGCCGTACGGCCTCGGCCGACGTCAAGGACCTGGGCGAGAGCCTGCTGGAGATCAACACCCGCCACGAGCGGCTCATCTCCGGGTTGCTGCTGCTGGCCAGGTCCGAGCAGGAGATCGCGGACCGCTCGCCGGTGGACCTGGCCGACGTGGTGGCGCACGTGGTCAGGCAGACCGAGGGGGACGCCGCCGAGGCCAAGCTCACCGTGTACGAGGTGACCGCGCAGGCGCCGACGACGGGGGACGCCTTGCTGCTGGAACGGCTCGTGCACAACCTGGTCGAAAACGGTATCCGGTACAACGTCGACGACGGCACCGGGTGGGTGCGGGTGGTGAGCCGTACCGTGTCCGAGGGGAAGGTCGAGGTGGAGGTCAGCAACACCGGGCCGGAGGTGCCGCCGTACGACATCCCGCAGCTGTTCAAGCCCTTCCACCGGCACGGCGCCGAGCGAGTGGTCACCGCGCGGAGCGCGGGGCTGGGGTTGTCGATCGTGCAGTCGGTGGCGCTCGCGCACGGCGGCGACGTCAGGGCACGTCCGCGCGAAGGCGGCGGCCTGGTCGTGACCGCCTCGCTTCCCCGCGCCCGGCACTGAAAGGCGTGCGTCTGGCGCTTCGTTGTCCGGGCTCACCGCCACCCTGGCCGGCTATGCGCGCGCGTAGTGCGAGTGGACGGCGGGCTGACCGGTGTAGTTGGGTCCCGCCTGATCGTCGGCGCCCAGGTAGCGGTAGGGCAGCGTGATGGAGGCCCGGCCGGTGCGGCGGATCCTGCCGTTGGCGACGAAGAGTCCGTCGTCGGTGAGCCAGTCGCCGATCCTGGCGAGGAGGCCGAGCTTGTCGCCCACGTAATGCAGACCGTGCACGCACGTGATGAGGTCGAAGCGGGTGCCGGGGCGCCAGGCCGTGACGGAGGCGGTGACCAGGTGCAGGCGTGGTGGGTTGGGCGGGCAGGCGAAGAAGCCGACCAGGTCCACACCCACGATCTCGACGTCGTCTCCGAGCAGGGCGGCGGCCTCGCTGAGGGCGTTGGCCGTTCCGCAACACAGGTCCAGCCAGCGGGCCGGCCTGGTCCGTGCGGCGCCGAGGACATTGACGATGTCGATGCCCAGCTCGCGGTCATAGCTTCGGAGGCGGCGCTCCCGGTTCATGAGGGAATTGGCCACCACCGGGGAGTTCTCCAGCTCGTCGTCCGTGGTGAGAGGCATGATGGCGGCACTTTACGGCTTTCCGGGCTAAGGCGGAGGTTTTTCATCGGCTCCGCGACTTCACCACAAATCTGGAAATGAGTCGCTATCGTACGTAAAGATCCACCGCACCCGTCCCAGGAGTCACTTCTCTCATGGCGCATGTCGAACCGCTGCGGGAGGACGATCCAGCGGCGGTAGGTGTCTATCGCCTGCTCGGCCGGCTCGGCGCCGGCGGGCAGGGGACCGTCTACCTGGGGCAGGCGCCCGACGGCAGGGCGGTGGCGGTCAAGGTGCTGCGGGACGCCGCGGGGTTCGACGACCGGCTCGCCAAGGAGATCGAGGCGGCGCGGCGGGTGGAGCCGTTCTGCATCGCGCAGGTGCTGGACGCGTCGCTGGGGCGGCAGCCGTACATCGTCACCGAGTACGTCGAAGGACCGTCGTTGCAGCAGGCCGGCCGGCACACCGGGGCCGATCTGCAGCGGCTGGCCGTCGCCACGGCCACCGCGCTGGCCGCCATCCACGGGGCGGGCATCGTGCACCGGGACTTCAAGCCCGCCAACGTGCTCCTCGGGCCTGGCGGGCCCCGGGTCATCGACTTCGGCATCGCCCGTGCTTCGGACGCCGCCGCCACGGTCACGAGCGGCATCGTGGGAACGCCGGCGTACATGGCGCCTGAGCAGCTGGCAGGGGAGGCGGTGGGGCCGGCCGCGGACGCCTTCGCGTGGGCGTCCGTCATGGTGTACGCGGCCACCGGCGCGCCGCCGTTCGGCCAGGACACACTGCCGGCGATCATCAACCGGATCCTCCACAACGAGCCCCAGCTGGGTGATCTCCCGCCTCCGCTGAGGTCGATCGTGTACAGCTGCCTGGCCAAGGATCCGCGCGCTCGGCCGGCGATGCGGGATGTGCTGCTACGGATGCTGGGCGGGCCAGACCCGGCACCAGCCGCAGGGCCGATTCTGGCGCCCGCACCAGGCACAGACCCGATGCCAGTGCCCGCACCAGGCACGGGACTCCCCCCGGGACCTGCACCAGGCGGAGGGCGTCCGGCGCCTGCACCTGGTGCAGGGCTGCTGCCGCCGCCATCGTCCGCGCCACCGGCAGGAGCCGGGCCATGGGCGGGGGCGATGCCCGGGCCTGGGCCGAGGGCCGGTGCTGCCGCTGGTGGTGGCGGCGGACGACGACGGGGCGGTGTGGCGGTGGCCATCGGCGTGTCGGGGGTCGTGATGGCGGCGCTGATCGCCGGTGTCGTGTGGCTCGCCCCATGGCCGGGGGGCCGAACCGGCTCGGTGCAGCTCGCGGCCGCCTCGCCGACGCCCTCCGCACCGGGCACGCAGCGGCCCGCGACGACGACACCGCCGCCGCGTAAGTCCACGCGCAAACCCCTACGGACACCCACTCGGACGCCCATCCGGACGAAGACCTCCAAACCCACCCCTACGTCTTCGCCGACCCCCGAGCGCACGACGGAACGGCCGACGCCTTCCCCCACGCGGACCACGAAGAAGCCCGCCACGAGCGCCAGGATCAGCATCCTCGAGATCGAGCTGTTCGGCGGGCCCGGCCAGTCCAACGCCGAAGGCTGCTACATGCCGCCGGTGCACTTCCAGACAAATTTGGAGTCGTCCCGGTCAGAGGTGTGGGTCTCCTATGTCTGGGAGGTGGACGGCAAGGCCGTCTCGCGCAACAGGTCATGGGTGTCGAAGGGCGGCTACACCGCGTTCGCAACCTCCTATCACTACGACCTGAAGCCCGGAAGCCACCGCATCACCCTGCGGGTCACCTCGCCGTCCGTGACGAGCAAGGGCGTCTCGATCAACATGTGTGACGTGGAGACCTACGAATGACGGACGCCATTGGCCCGTACAAGGTCATCAGGCAGCTCGGCGAGGGCGGGCAGGGCATTGTCTACCTGGCCGAGGCGCCTGAGGGCACCCGTGTCGCGGTCAAGGTGCTGCGCGAGGGCGTACGCGGGGACGGGCGCTTCGCCAAGGAGATCGCCGCCGCCCGGCGGGTGGAGCCGTTCTGCATCGCGCAGGTGCTGGACGCGTCGCTGGGCGGGCGGCCGTACATCGTCACCGAGTACGTCGAGGGCCCGTCCCTACGCGAGGCGGGCCTTCACACCGGGGCCGACCTGCAGCGGCTGGCCGTGGCCAGCGCCACCGCGCTCGTCGCCATCCACCGCGCCGGCGTGGTGCACCGCGACTTCAAGCCCGCGAACATCCTGCTCGGGCGGGACGGGCCGCGCGTCATCGACTTCGGCATCGCGCGCGCCATGGACGACGGGGTGACCCGTACCAGCAGTGTCGTGGGGACGCCCGCGTACATGGCGCCCGAGCAGTTCGCGGGCGCGGTCATCGGACCCGCCGCGGACGTGTTCGCCTGGGGATCCGTCATGGTGTACGCGGCCACCGGTGCCCCGCCGTTCGGCAACGACTCCCTGCCGGCGGTGCTCAGGCGGATCCAGTACGAGGAGCCGCGCCTGGACGGCGTGCCCGAGCCGCTGCGCTCGATCGTGTACGCCTGCCTGGCCAAGGACCCGCACGCCCGTCCGGCCATGCACGACGTGCTCTTCCGCCTCATCGGCGGCCAAGCTCGACCGGTCTTCCCAGGACATGCGCCGCCCGCCGGCGTCCCAGGCGGCCCGGCGCAGGCCGGCGTCGGGGATGGGCCGACGCACGCGACCGCCCGCCGGCCGGGCGGAGTCGTGTTCCTCGCCGCGGGGGCCGCGCTCACCGTCACCGGCGCGGTGGTCACGGCCTGGTTCTGGCTGCCCGGCTCGCGCGACGGCACCAGCACCGCCGCCATCGCCACAACCTCCGCCGGCGCCCCCGCCACCACCGCCGATCCCGGCCGTACCAGGGCAAAGGAATCCGCCAGGGCCCTGCGCCCGAGCCCCACCAAATCCGTCAAGCCCGCCACCCCCAAGCCCAGCGCCACAGCTTCCACCTCCCGCCCCACGTCCCGGCCCACGCTCACCACCTCAAAGCCGACCGCGACCAGCGACGGCGGCTCAGGAGGCGTGACGTCCGTGGCCTTCACCTACGAGGGCTTCAAGCTGGGCGACTGCTGGCGCAGCGACACCAACATCTGGGCCAAGGTCTCGGCCACCGGCACCTACAGCTACCGGTGGCTCGTCAACGGCCAGAACCAGGGCAGGCAGCAGGGCACGCCGTCGTCGAAGCCGCTGCTCCCGTCCATCGTGTGGAAGGGCCCCGGCACCTACCGCGTCGTCTTCGAGGTGGTCACGCCCAGCGCCATGCGCAAAAGCACCACGGTGACCATCTGCGACTCTTGGGAGGGCTGGTAGGGCTGAACCTCGGCCCTCCCAGGGATCACGCGGGGAAGTCCTTGGGGTTGACCGAGCTGGTCTGCGCGTTGCCGCCCTTGACCTGGTGGAGGGTCAGGGTCCAGATGGTCGTCTGCGTCGAGGTCGTGGTGAACTTCAGCCGATCGTTGAACCGCTGATAAAGGGCACCCCTGGTGAACCTGCCCTTCGACGTGCTGAACCGATAGCCGGTGGTGAAGTAGATCCGGTACGTGCCGTCCCTGACGTCCTTGATGCTCGCGGTGGACCTCGCGCGAACGTAGATGCTGATCGCCTTGGTCCGGCCCCTGACGAGGGTGACGACCCCGTCCTTCGAGGTGCCGTTCCTGATCTTGAGAGTGCCGTGGCCACCGCTGATGCGGTCATAGAGGATCTTGCCGTTGCTCGGACGCGCTGCCGCGGTGGTCTCGGTAACCGCGGCAGCGGCACGGTCGGCGGTCGCGACGGCGGGGGTGGAGGTCAGCAGGGCGCCGGTTAAGGCGACGGCCGCGACGACACCGGTACGCAGCGGTGTTCCTTCCAGAAGTCTCTTCACCGTGAATGTCTCCTTGAGGGGCTTTTGGTCACGCCAAACATAGAAGATCCCACCGTGATGACACACCTCATATGTCCCAACATGCACAGAACGTTCAGGTGACGCACCGCTGGGGTAGTGATCCCGGAAAACGTACGGGAGCTGACCTGACATGACGGCGTCCACCCCCTCGATCCCCCGGTTCCATCTGGCCATGCCCGTGGACGACCTGGACGCGGCCCGCCACTTCTACGGCGAGCTCATCGGCTGCGCGCAGGGCCGTAGCTCTGATACCTGGATCGACTGGAACCTGCACGGCCACCAGTTCGTCACCCACCTGGCGCCCGCCCGCACGCAGCAAGCGCACAACCCGGTCGACGGCCACGACGTGCCCGTGCCGCATTTCGGGCTAATCCTGACAATTCCCGAATTCCACAAACTGGCGGACAGGTTCCGTGAGGCCGACACGTCGTTCGTCATTGAGCCGTACCTGCGCTTCGCGGGGCTGCCCGGAGAGCAGTGGACGATGTTCCTGCTCGACCCGGCCGGCAACGCGCTGGAGTTCAAGGCGTTCGCCGACGACTCCCAGGTGTTCGCGGTCTAGCCGCCGGCGGCGGCGGTACGCAGCGCACGGTAGAGCAGGCGCGCGTCGCCCAGGTGGTGGCGCAGGAGCTTTTCCAGGCCGCCGATCGGGACGAGGTTCTGTGGCGCGCGCGGGTCCTTGTAGTCCACTCCGGCCAGCGGCGGCAGGGCCAGCGTGACCGCGTCGGCGAGCCGCACGACCTGGGCCGGCTCCAGCTCGGCGCTGGCCTCGCAGCGGGCCACGCCCGCCCAAGGGGCCGAGGACTGAACGGGGAGCCGCACGTACCAGGCGTGCCGCCGCCAGCTGGTGCCCATGAGGAACACCGGCGTACGCTGCCCGGGCGTGAGCGCGGCGATCACCGAGGACTGCGGCGGCGGCAGGTACGCGGTGTGGTGCGTCTTGATGTAACCGACCGTGCGCGGCAGATGCGTACGCCCCCGCAACGGCCCGTCGACCAGCAGCAGGTCGTCACTCTGTGACCGGTGCCGCACCGCCAGGTCCACCTCCAGCTGCGTGACCTGCCGCTGCAACGCCAGGGACAGCTCCTCGAAGCTGCCGTCCGCGGCCTTGCTGGGGTGGTAGGTGGCGTGCGGGGTCTTGACCTCGGGCGTCTGCGGGAACGCGGAGATCAGCGCCCGGTGGACCTCGATCTCGGCGAGGTCGGCGCCGTCCGGGCCGCACCGCACGATCCCGGCCGCGTACGAGGCCGCGATCCCGGGGACGGGCATGGGCGCGTCGGGATCGTGCACCCAGACGCGGGCGTCGATCCTGCGGACGCCGTCAGCGACCAGCAGCGTTTCGGGGGCGGCGGCGTCAGGGCCGGGCGTGACGGGTTTCCAGTCGGCGGCCGGCCGCTCGATGTCCAGCACGAGCTCGGCGCTGGTCGCGCCCAGCTCGGAGAGGGCTTCGACGGCGAGCGCGGCGGCGTAGCCAGGGTCCCACGGGTCAACGGTGAAGCCCGTCACTGAACCTCCGCCTTCCGCACATGGGAGCCCTTGGCGTCGCGCCTGACCTCGAAGCGTACCGGCACCCGCTCGGCCAGCGCGGGAACGTGCGTGACGACGCCGATCATGCGTTCCTGGCCGGCGGCGAGGCGTTCGAGCGTGGTGGCGACGGTGTCGAGCGTGGCCGGGTCGAGGGTGCCGAAGCCCTCGTCGAGGAAGATGGAGTCCAGTCCCCTGGCGACGGCGCCGGACAGGGCCAGGGCGAGCGCGAGCGCGGCCTGGAAGGTCTCGCCGCCGGACAGCGTGCGGGCGCTGCGCCGCATCCCGGCCTCACCGAAGTCGATGACCTCGATGTCGCCGGTCTTGTCGCTGAGCGCCAGCTCGTACTGGCCGTCGGACAGCTCGCGGAGCGTCTCGGAGGCCGAGGCGACCAGCACGGCGAGGGCCTCGGCGCACAACCAGCGCTCGAAGGCGTTGGCGCGCAGGCGGAGCGCGAGCTCGTGGGCGACCTTGGCCTCGTGCTCCTTCATGGTGGCCTGGTTCTCCAGGTCGGCAGCGCGCTTGCGCTCCTCCTTGAGCCGGTCGAGCGCGCTCTCCGCGCGGGCCACGGTCCCGGCGACGGCGGCGCCGAGCTGGTCGGGCGAGGCGTCGCGCGGGGCGACGACGCCGTGCTCGGCCAGGCGCTCGGCCAGCCTGCGGCGGTCGGCGGCGAGCCGCTCGCCGGCCTGCGCGAGCTCCTCGTCGCGCGCGGCCAGAGCGGCGCGGGCGGCCTGCACGGCCCGGTCACGCCAGCCGAGCAGCTCGGTCCAGGCCCGGTGCAGGTCCTCGCGGACCAGGGGCGGGGGCCGGTCGTCCT
Source organism: Nonomuraea sp. 3N208 (assembly GCF_052245935.1). NCBI lineage: Bacteria > Bacillati > Actinomycetota > Actinomycetes > Streptosporangiales > Streptosporangiaceae > Nonomuraea > Nonomuraea sp. 3N208. The sequence goes on from NZ_JBQQBR010000020.1 coordinate 197,876, forward strand.
GGGAGCCGGATACGAGCAGCCGGTCGCGGGCGGACTCCAGCGTGCGCCAGGCGGTGTCGGCCTGGCGCTCGACCTGCTCGGCGGCGGCCCGCGCGCGGTCCAGCCGGCCGCGCGCAGCGCGTAGCGCGTTGCGTGCCTGGGTGGCGAGCTCGTCGGCCTTGGCGATCGCGGCCAGCCGCGCCTCCAGCTCGGCCCGGTCACCGGGCGCGGGTAGCGCGGCGAGCTCGGACTCCAGCCGGGCCGCCTGCGTGGCCGACATCGACGCCGAGGCCTCCGCCTTGGCATGGGCGGCTCTGGCGCGCTGGGCGCGCTCACGGGCGCCGGCGAGGACGCGGTCGGCGGTGCGCATGTCCGCCGGCGGTTCGTGGCGGGGCGGCTGGGAGATCGGGTGGCGGCAGACAGGGCAGGGCTCGCCCACGGCCAGGCGGCCGACCAGGTGGGCGGCGGCGTGGGCGTCGCGCAGGCGTTCGCGCTGTTCCTCGGCCGCGACCAGCACCTGCTCGGCCGTCGCCAGCTCGCCGGTCAGGCCCTCCAGCGACGCGGCGGCCGAGGCGGCGGCGGCGCGGGCACGGGCGGTCTCGGCCCGCAGCCGGTCGCGGTGGTCGAGCGCGGCCAGCGCCGCCCGCGGCGCGCCACGATCGCCCAGGGCGGCCAGCGCCTCGTACGCCTCATGGTCGTCGGCCTCCAGCGTGGCGACCTCGGCGGTCAGCGTCTCGACCGCCTCGGCGGCGGTGCGGCGGGCCGAAGCCAGGGTCGGGACCGCGTCGGGCATGCGCAGCGCCGACAACACCGACTGCCGTTCGGCGACGGCGGCACGCTCCTGCTCGGCGCGGCGGATGTCGGTCTCACGGGCCCGCAGCAGGTCCAGGTCGGCGTCGATGGTCTCGGCCAGCCGCCGCAGCGCCGCCAGCCGCTCGGCCAGCTCCCGCTCGGCGTCCTCGCTCGCGCCGGACAACTTGGCGAGCTGGTCGCGGGCGAAGGAGGCGGCCTGCTTGGCGGTCTCCTCCTCGCGGGCGGCCTGCTGCCTGATCCGCTCGTACACGTCGGCGTCGAGCAGCTGCACCAGTAGGTCCTGCCGCTCGCGCGGCGCGGCGTGCAGGAACTCGGCGAAGCGGCCCTGCGGCAGCACCACGCACTGGGTGAAGAACCGGTACTCGAGTCCGGTCACCTGCTGAGCTTCGATGGTGACGTTCTCGCCCTCGGCGAGGGGTTTGACCACCGCGTCGAACGCCGGCGGGGCCGCGGGGTCCAGCTCGTCGAGCCTGGCCTCCTTGGTACGCACCGCGCCCTTGGCGTCGCGCACCATTGCCCGGACCACGCCGTAACGCCGCCCGTTGCTCTCGAACACCATCGCCACCTTGCCGGCGCTGACGGACGGCGCCAGGGCGTGGGCGACCGCGCCTTCTCTCCCCCAGCGGGGCACCGTGCCGTACAGGGCGAAGCAGATCGCGTCGATGATCGTGCTCTTGCCGGCCCCGGTGGGGCCGACGAGCGCGAAGTATTCGGTGTCGGTGAAATCGACGGTCACCGGCTCGCGGAAGCTGCCGAAGTGGTCCAGGTGCAGCAGCAGGGGACGCATCAGCCGGTCACCTCGTCGTAGAGCCGGTCGAACAGGGTGGCCACCTGGTCGTCATGGCGTCCGGTGGCGGCGAGGTAGTCGCGGAACAACTCGCGCGGGCTGCGATCGGCGGAGCTCGCCCGCCGGGTGGCGGGCACCGGCCGGAACTTCTCGTCCAGCATGACGTCGACGGCGCCGGACAGCAGCTCGCGCACGTCGTCGGCGAGGCCCACGCGGGGTTTCTCCTCGACGATCACCTTGAGCCAGTCGTCGCTGGGTTCGATGGCCTCCAGCTGCTCCAGCGTGCCGCGTACGGTGCGCAGCCGGCGGGCTGAGCTGAGCGTCAGCTCGCGCACCACGGCGGGCCGTCCCGGGGAGACCTCGACCAGCAGCGCGCCCGGGGTGTTGCCTTCTTCGCCGAAGTCGACGGCGAGCGGCGAGCCGCTGTACCAGATCGGACACGGGCCGGGAATCTGCTGGCGGCGGTGGAGATGGCCGAGCGCGGCGTACTGGGTGGCGGTCGGAAAGGCGGTCGGCTCGAAGTAGTAGGAGAAGATCGACTGCGCTTCCCGCTCGCCACCGCCGAACGCCCCGCCGGGCAGGGTGCCGTGGGTGGTGACGAGGTTGACGGTGTCGCCGTGGAATCCGGCGGTGAGCGCGCCGATCAGCTCGCCGATGCGGGCGGCGTAGTCGCGGTTGTGGTCGGCGGCGGTGCCGGTGAGGACCTCGGCGGCGCGTACGACGTACCGGTGCGACAGGAAGGGCAGCACGGCCAGCCGCACCGGCTCGCCGGACCGCGCGGTGAAGGCCAGCGTGCCGCCCGCGTCGGGGCGGCGGAAGGCGCCGAGCACATGCAGCCCCAGCTTGCCCAGCACCGGCCGGTAGACCTCCAGCAGCTGCGGGTTGTCGTGGTTGCCGGCCAGCACCACCACGTCTCTGCCGTCGCCGCGCAGCGCCATGAGCGCGTTGAGCACCAGCGACTGGGCCTCGGGCGTGGGCGCGGAGGTGTCGAAGAGGTCGCCGGCCACGAGGACGGCGTCCACGTCGTGCGTGCGGGCGGCGGCGACCAGCTCTCGCAGCACCGCCCGGTGCTCGTCGAGGCGGGGGCGGCCTTTGAGCACCTTGCCCACGTGCCAGTCCGCGGTGTGGAGGATCTTCACGAAACCACCTGTGGTCAGAAGGGCGGGATGTCGTCTTCGATGCCGGGCAGGCCCTTGAACGGATCGCCGCTCGACGCCGTCACCTGCGCCGCCGCTTCAGCGGGCCGGGTCGCCCACGCCGGGAAGGGGAAGGCGACGGCCAGCGGGACAGGGATCTCCGGCTGGGCCACGAACATGGTGCCCGGCTTGGCGATCGTGGCGCGTTCCCTGACGGCCGAGGGCAGCCAGCCGTACTCAGACCTGGCGGCCTCGGCCGGGTCGAGGCGGCCTGCGACGCGTACGGCGCTGTTGGAGACGATGCGGCGCTCCACTTCCGAGGCGGTCTGCTGGGCGCCGATGAGGATGACACCGAGCGAGCGGCCCCGCTCGGCCACGTCCAGCAGGATCTCCTTGATCGGCGAGTCGCCCTCGCGCGGCGCGTACTTGTTGAGCTCGTCCAGCACCACGAACAGCAGGGGTTTGGCCGTGCCCGAGGACTCCTTGCGATGGAACTCGCCGCGCAGCACCACGCCGACCACGAACCGCTGCGCCCGCTCCGGCAGGTTGTGCAGGTCCACGATCGAGACCTGCGCGTCGGAGGTGCTGACCGAGTGGGCACGGTAGAACGGCAGGTCGCCGCGGACGATCGGGGACAGCGGGCGGACCGCGCTGCGCAGCCGGCGCAGGAACGCGTTGACGGTGCCGAGCGGGGTCTGCGCGCCGGTCCACTGCAGCCGGCTGCCCTCGTCCTGCAACTGGTCGGACAGCGTCTCGACAAGGTCGGAGAACGTACGGCAGGTCGTGCCCTGCACCATGACCGCGCCGCCGTCGCCGACAGGCTCGGCCCACGCCTTCAGCCGGGCGGCGACCTGGCCGACGAGCAGCGAGTAGCCGGCCCGCTCGTCGTCGGCGTCGGCGAAGACGAACCGCAGCAACTCCTCCTCGCAGAACTCGACCAGCGTCCAGTAGAAGGCGCTCACGCCCTGGGTGCGGGTGGCGACGTGGGGCACGCCGTTGGGGTCGTTCGGCCGGGGCGGAGCGAAGACGTGCACGCTGTTGAACGGCCGCGCGGGCAGCCCGAGCCTGGCGTAGGCGCTCCTGGCTTTCTCGTCGAGGCGGAGGTTGTCGTGGTCGAGGAAGAGCAGGTCCTCGCCCTTGACGGAGAAGATCAACGCCTTGGTGTTGGCCGACTCCACGTCCAGCACCCCGGAGTTGAAGATCGAGTAAAGGAGGAAGGTGGCGAAGGAGGTCTTGGTGGCCACGCCGGACACGCCGGAAATCGACACGTGCGCACCGCGGGTGCCGTCGAGGAAGTCGAAGTTGACGTAAAGCGGCTGGCCGTCGCGGCCCATGCCCATGGGGATGCGCCGGTCCATGACGTCGAAGTACAGCGCCTGGTCGCGGTCACCGGCACTGGCCAGGTAGACCTGGGCGCCGGGCAGCGGCGGCACGAACACCTCCGGCTCGACCCGGGTCACCCGCACCTCGGCCACCTCGACCACGGCGGCGGGCAACGCGCCCTCGGCGATCAGGAACACGTCCGAGTCGTACGTGGCTCCCTCGTGCCTGGCCTCCACGGTCGTCACCACGCCCGCCATCAGCACGGGCCCGTGGCCCGGCACCTCGCGCCTGGTCACCACCACGTCGTCAAGCTGGAGGACCTTGCCCGGCTCCAGCCCGACCCAGAACGACAGCGGCGAGGCCGCCTGCGTGCCGAGAACCCGCCCGACCGCCTCGCCGGTCACTTGCGCCACAGCCGTCGCCGCGGACGCCCCGTTGACCGTCACAAATCCCTCCGCCCCCAAGAATGCCCTTCTATGGGAGCGTAATGGGGTCCGAGGAGTGCGTCCCGCTCATTCAGCCCGAACGCGAAGGACGCGCAGCTCGTGCGCCCCGTCCTGGCGCGTCATCTCGTAGTAAAGCCACCATTGTCCGTCGAGGATCAGCGCGTCGAGGTAGCGTACGGATCCGCTGCCGTGCGGCGAGGTGACCCACGGCCCGTACTCGGACAGCCGCCGCCAGTCGAACAGGTCGGTGGAGACGGCGACGCCGCAACGCTCCTCGTAGTTCTCCGCGTGCGAGGCCGAGCCGTCGTAGAAGCCCACGTATCCACCGCCGGGGATCGGCACCACGCTGTTCAGCCTGGCCTGGTAGCGGTCCCAGCCGGCGCCGACCGGCAGGACGCTCCCCCGCCAGGTGAACGACTCGCCGTCGAGACTGGTGGCCACGCCGGTGGGGTGCGTGGTCGCGCCGACGTTGTAGATGTCCCCAGTAGCGTGCGCGAGCGGGTCGGGGGTCTCCAGCGACTCCGCGTAGCTGGCGAACAGGTACGTGACAGGCCCGGCACGCAGCACGTACGGGTCCTTGACGCCTTCCGTGCCGGTCGAGGCCGCCGTCAGGACCGGCCGGGCCCTCGTGACGTCGAACACGGACGGGTGCTCGGCGGTGACCGCGTCGATGCGCCACCGGTTGTCGGCCGGGTCCACGTACGACAGGTAGAGCCGGAATCCGCCGCCGTCGGCCGGCATCAGGCAGAAACGCTCCATCGACGGCGTGCCCAGCTCGTCCTTGTGCACCGACCACACGTCGGTGAAGTCGAGGCCGTCGTCGCTGACCGCGACCGCGCACTGCCAGCCGCGCTCCGACGCGGCGCCCCTGGGCCGGCGTCGCCGGTAGGTCAGCCAGAACCGCTCGCCATCGTGCAGCACGCCGGCGGCGCCCGACCAGTAACCCTCCTCGTCCTTCTCGGGCGCGAGCACCACCTCGCCCGCAAGCGGGTCGAACGCGGCCAGCGGGGCGTAAACACGACTAACCACAATGCCTACCTTTCATACAAGAAACAATCCAGGGCGACGGCGGCCCCGCCCACCACGCCGGCCGCGTCGTCGCCGAGCGTCGGCCGCTCCACCCGTACCGCGTCGCGCAGCACGGGGAACGCCTTGGCACGCAGTGCGGCACGCACCCGGTCGAACACCGGTTCAGGGGCCGGCCGGAAGATGCCGCCGAGCAGGATCAGCTCCGGGTTGAGCAGGTTGACCGCGCTGGCCAGCCCGGTGGTCAGGTGATCCACCAGGTCGTCCAGGAGCCCGTCGGGGACGTCCGCGAGGGGGTTGGCGGAGCGGCGGCCGAGCCGCTCGATCAGGTACGGCTCCGACACCACGGTCTCCAGGCAACCGGTCGCGCCGCATGGGCACCGGCGGCCCTTCTCCAGCACACGCAGGTGGCCCAGCTCGGTGACCCCGTAGGCGCCCGGCCGGAACGGGTGGCCGCCGATCACCAGGCCGGCGCCGACGCCGGTGCGGACGTACACGTACAGGAGGGGGTCCGCACCGGCCGTCTCCCCGTAGCGGCTCTCGGCCAGCGCCATGGCGCGTACGTTGTGATCGACGACCGTGGGGATGTCCAGCGCGGCCTCCAGCAGGTCGGCGAAGGCCACGTCGCGCCAGCCCAGGTTGACGGACAGCACGTTGCGGCGGTGCGCGGGATCCACCGGCCCGGGGGCGGCGACCCCGATGCCCAGCAGCCGGTCCGCGGGCACGTCGGCCGTGAGCTCGGACGCGGCCTCGGCGATGCGCGCCACGACCCGCTCCGGGGTCTCGGCGTCAAAGGTGAACGATGTGCTCCGGACGACCCGGGCCCTGAGGTCGCACAGTCCCAGCTGCACGGCGCCCGCGCCGACCTGGACACTGATGACGTAGCGGGCGTCCACGCGGATCCTGATGCCGGTCGACGGGCGGCCGACCCGCTGGCCGGCGCCTTCCACGGCGTCCTCCGTGACCAGGCCCTCGTCGAGCAACTGGCCCACCACCTTGGTCATGGTGGTGGCCGACAGGCCCAGCCGCCGCGCCAGGTCGGCACGCGGCTGAGGGCCGTCGTCGCGCAGGCTCCGCAGCACCAGCCGGCGGTGGTGCCGCCGTAAGTCCTGAACCGGCGAATACCTCTGGTCCATGAGCCGCCCCTTAATTAACTACTGGTGAGAAACTAATCGACAAGGGGCAGATCGGTCAAACCCCCAATGCCTAGATCTTCGCCAGGAGCTCCTCAAAGGTGGTCGCCGGGTGCCCGGTGAGGGCCGGGATGGCGTCGCTGACTCCTTCCAGCTCGCCGGCGGCGATCGCGAGGTAGGTGGACACCCACGCCTCGACCTGCCAGTCGGGCGCGCCGTAGACCCCGCGGGACTCGTACGCCTCAGCGACGGTCTCGGGGTAATAGGTGACGGTCCTGCCGGTGGCCCGGCTCAGTGTGGCGGCGACCTCGTCCAGCGTCATCGCCCGCGGTCCGGTGAGATCGTAGGTCGCCCCTTCGTGCACACCCGGGTCCAGCAGCACCGCGGCCGCCGCGTCGGCGATGTCGTCCTGGGCCACGGCCGCCACCCGGCCTTGCCCGGCCGGGCCGCGGATCACGCCGTCGTCGCCGGCCATGCTGGGCAGGAAGTCGGCGTACAGGTTGTCGCGCAGGAAGGTGAAGGGCAGGCCGCTGTCGCGGATGTGCTGCTCGGTGGCCCAGTGGTCGCGCGCCAGCGTGAACGTGGCCGACGGCGACGCGCCGTAGAAGGAGATGTAGACCAGATGCGTGACACCGGCGTCGCGGGCGGCGTCGACGAAGGTGCGGTGCCGGTCGAGCCGGTCGGCGCTTTCCGACGCGGACACGAACAACACGGTCGTCGCTTGGTCTAGGGCCCGCCTCATCGCCTCGGGGTTGCCGTATTCCGCGCTGACCGCGGTCGCGCGCCGGAGCGACGGCACGCGGCCCGCGTCCCGGGAGACGAGCCGCTGCTCCGCCCCGGCAGCCGCGAGCCGCGCGGCGATCCGGCCGCCCAGCCTGCCGGTGGCGCCCGTGGTCACGATGAAGGCCATGCCGCCAAGCCTATGGGCGACTTCTCAGGGCGCGGATGTCACGACATACCGAAATGCAATACCGATTGCATGTGCTGCATACAAACACATACACTGAACTCCATGATGCTGGTTCAGGTACGTGACGTGTCCGAAGCCACCGTGAACGCGCTCAAGGCGCAGGCCGCGGAGCGGGGCCTGACCTTTACCGCATATCTCCGAGCGGAGCTCGACCGGCTCGCCGCCAGGCCGACGAACGCCGAGGTGATCGAGAGAATGGCCCGCCGCGACAGACGTGGTGGACCGACAACGGAGGACACAGTGTCCGAGATCCGGCGGATCCGCGAGGCATCGTGATCATTGTAGATTCGTCCGCCATGGTCGACGCGCTCGTCGACGACCCGGTCAACCCCGCACTTCTGGCGCTCATCGCCGACGAAGAACTGCATGCACCCGCCCTGCTGGATTTCGAAGTGATCAGCGCACTGCGCGGACACTGCCTGGCGGGAAAGCTTGATCAGGTCCGGCTCGACGAGGCGACCGAGGACTTCACCGCGCTGCGGATCCAGCGGTATCAGATGACGGACCTGCTCCGCCACATCCTCAATCTGAAGGACAATTTCACCACCCCTGATGCCGCCTATATCGTCCTCTCCCAGGCGCTTGAAGCGCCACTGATTACTTCCGACAACAAAATGAAAGAAGCCGAGAAGATCGGGATCGACGTACGTGTCATGAGGTGACATGGCGTGGTCGCCCACGTCCTTGGCACTACGGTGGTTCGCAGGCCAGGCCCGGTGGTCGCGTGCGACGACCGCATCCCTGAGGATCTTGCTGACGCTACACTGGAGCGACGAGCACGGTCGTCGAAGGTGGGACATGGAGAACCAGCGCGGCAGGCCGGGGCACTGGATTCCGCCGGGCAAGCCCACCGACGTGCCGCCCGGCGTGCAACCGGAATACGGCGGCAAACTGCTCTGTCTCGAATGCGGCCTGTGGTTCCGGCAGCTCGGCCAGCACGTGGTGGTCAAGCATGAGATATCCGCCGACGATTACCGGCGCATCCATGAGCTTCCGCGCGGCTTCGGCCTGCACTCCAGCACCGTCAAAGCGCGGCGCGCCGAGTTACAACGCGAAAGACTGGCCACGGACCCGGAGTTCAAGGACAGCCTCCGGCCAAAGCGGTCACGAGAAGAGCTGGCCGAGCTGTCGAAGGCGGCCTGGCGTGAATCGAAGGACCGGGCCGGGGTCCGCGCCTCCTATCGGGGCAACCCAAGAGTCGGCAAGAACGTTCATCTGGCGACCCAGGGCCGCGTGAAACAGCTGAACGCCGAGCTCGACGAGCGCTGCCGGCAGGCCGGATTCGCGAGCCTCGAAGAGGTCTTCACCACTCACCAGGACCTCAACAACCATCAGATCGCCGAGCTGCTGGGCATCAGCGTGCGTCGTGTGAGCGGGCAGCGTCGCCGGCTGGGGTTCGAGCCGCCCGGCCGATGGGCTGCGGATTACGTGGTCAAACACCCCAGCATGCAGCCGCCGATCCCCGCGGCGGAGCTCGCGGCGGTGCCGTACGGTGAGCAGCCGACCAGGAACGGTCACCTCCTGTGCCTGGAGTGCGGCCGCTGGTTCAAGACTTTGGACCAGCATATGTCGGTGATGCACTCCATCACTGTCACCGACTACCGCGTGAAGCACGGTATCGACCCGCACGAGGCACGGGCCCGCGAGCTGGGCTACGCCTCGCTGACCGACCTGCTCACCGCCACAGCCTCATGGAACGGCACCGACCTGGCGAAGCTGCTGGGCGTAAGCCGGCGCAAGACCCGCGAGCTCCGGCACCGCTACGGCTTCACGCCCCCGCGCGGTGCCAGGCCGGTCGGATTCGTCCCCAAGACCCCCCGTCCGCACCCGGAGCTTTCAGCGGAGGAGCTGGCGGCCGTGCCGCACGGCGAGCAGCCCGAGAAGGACAGCCAGCTCTTATGCCTGGAGTGCGGCCAGTGGACACGGGGCATCGCCGCGCACGCGAGGTGGAAGCACGCGATCAGCTCCGAGGAATACCGCGCCCGCCACGGCTTGCCCACCCACCTCAAGCTGCATCGACGACCTTCATGAGCTGTCCGGCGTCCGCCGGGTGCCGTAAGGAGCGCTGCATGATCTTTCATGGCCCTCCTACCTCGCCGTGCTCAAGGCGAGGCAGGAAGGCGCCGGGGGCGGGAGCCGATCGGCGGCCGGCGCCCCGGCGCCACGGAGGGATGGCTGGGCTGGGAGAACACCGACAGGGCATGACCTCAGAGCGTGAACGCCGCCTTGGTCCACACGAACTGGGCGTCCAGCACCTCCCCCAGCAGGTCGAACAGCTCCCCTCGCGGCTCGCCCTCGATGTGGACAGGCGCGGCATAGCCGCCGGACGGACCCGGCTCGGCCATCAGCAGCACACGACCCTTCTGCCGGTCCACACCCAGAGCCACCGCCGTCTCCCGCGCGTCCGCGCACGCCTCGGCATCGCCATCGCGGTAATAGCCCTCGACCAGGTTCGCCCACAGTGCGCGGGCGGACGGGCTTTGCTGCGGAGCGAACGCCCGCGCCGAGACCACGAATACCATCGCGTCCACCCGCATCACCGCCGCCACCCGCCGGTGCCCCTCGTCGAACGCCTCCTTCGGCGGCACCGGGTGCGCGCGCAGCGACCCGGCGGCGGCGTGCAGCAGGGAGACCGGGTCGAGAGTCGCCGCCTCCGGGCCCAAGTCGTTCTGCAGGTATCCGACCAGCGGAAACGGCGGATTGGGAAGCGTGTTGTAGCCGAGGAAGAGCCTCGGGCCTTCCTCAGCGCCGGACAGGGACATCAGCGCTCCGTGCGCCACCCGTCCCAGCCCTCCATACCCATGATCGGGCAGGCCATTGGCCGACTGCAGCATGTTCATATAACAGATTGTAACTGACCCATTACTCTCTGAGATGCATAGCGTGGAACGACTTCAGAGAAGTCCAACCTTGCCCTTTGAAATCAATCCGGCCCGGCAGGGGCGTAAGCTGCTCGGATGATCGGCCAGCCTGCCGAAGTGGAATCCCTCTTATCCCGCCATCGTCCCGCCCCCGTCACCGTCGTCGGCTGGCAACCCGTGCCGCCCTGGGCCGTCGCGCGAGCGCGGTTGGACGGCGCCGAACAGGTGATCGCCAAATGGACGCGCCCGCACCGGGGCGCCGACGGTATCCGTACCGCCTCGTGGCGGACCCGCACCGAGCTGGCCGCGCTGCGCTTCCTCTCCGACGACCTCGGCCTCGGCCTGACTCCCCGCGCTCTAGCCGCCGACCTGGGTGCCGGGCTCATCGTGCTGGAGGACCTGGCGCCGCGCACGCCGCTGGACGGGCTGCTGCGTGCGGACGGCGCAGCCGCCCACGCGGTACGTCTGGCCGCCTTCGCCCGCGCCCGCGGCGAGCTGAACGCCGCCACCGCCGGGCGGGCCCCGATCTACCACGCGCGCAGGGCCGCGCTCGGCCCGATCACACCGGACGAGGACCGTATCCTCTTCGCCAGGATCCGCGAGGAGGGGCACCGGCAGGCCGCAGCCCTCGGCGCGCCGATCACGGGGCGGGCCGAGCGGGAGCTGACCGCCATGCGGGAGGAGCTGGCCGAGCCCGGATCGTTCCTGGCGTTGAGCAACGGCGACCCGGAGGCGAACAACATCCTCGTGCGTCCATCGGGCGACCCGGACGCCCGGCTCATCGACTTCGAGTTCGCCGCCTACGCCCACGCTCTCCACGACGCCGTCTGCCTGCATGTGCCCGGTCCCGGCTGGCTGTCGGTCCGCGACGACGGCCTCGCCGCCGTGTATCGCCGCGCCCTGGCCCGCGGCGTGCCCGAGGCCGAGGACGACCGGCGTTACGGTTTCGGCCTGGCTGCGGCCTGCCTCTCCTACGCCCTGGTCCGGCTGGAACGCTTCCCCAGAGTGGACGCCCGCCCGCCGGGCGACGACAGCCGCCCGCAGCTGGTCGCGACACTCGAGGCCGCCGCCCGTACCGCCGAGGCCCACCGTGCCCTACCGCACCTGGCCGGCTGGGCCCGGCAGGCGGCCGACCTGCTCCGCCGCCGCTGGCCCGACGCGGACCTGGACCTCGACGCCGTCCCGCCCTACACTCCCCGAGGCCGCTGACCGGGTTGTCCATATGTGGACATTCGTGTCAACCTTTCTCCACCCTCGTCTCCTCGAGTGCCTCATCCGCCGCAAGGAGGGCCGCCGTGCGCGTCCACCTGGTCGTCCCGATCATCGCCCTGCAGCTCTTACCCGCCCCCGGGGCGAGCGTGGTGGAGTACGAGTGCACCACGACGGCCACTGGCCAGAAGCAGCCGGTCAAGGTCGATGTCGAACTGACCGTCCCCGCGCGTGCCGCGGTGGGCGAGAACCTGACGATCGGCTGGCGCGGCACCTACGTGACGGGATCCGAGCTCCGCGCGCCCTCGACCGGCCTGGAGGGCGGCCTCAAGCTCTACGCCTACGCCGGCATCAGCGGGATCCCGCGGCTGACCTCGGCCACCGGCGTCGGCCAGCTTGGCACGATCACCCCAGGCCAGCCCATCCCGCTCCCCACGACCACGGTCAACCTGACGACGACACCGCCGGGCAAGGGCACGGGCACGGTGCACGCCGCCGCCATCAACATCGGCCCCAGCCCTCAGGAGCCCTTGATCGAGTGCGAGGTCAAGAACAAGTCCGCCCTCACGCAGTATCCCCTCGCCGTCGGGGAATCCGCCGGAACGAGCACCCCCACCACCTCGCCCACCGACCCGGATGAGGACGAGACCACAGACGATGAGGACGAGGCTGACGCCACGACCCCTGAGGTGACGACCACCGTCACGACCACCGCGACCCCGGAGGGAGGAGTCGATACGGGGGCCGGGGGCGAGGCCGGGCCGGACGGGCGGGCGTTGATGCTGGCCGGATCCTTGGTGATCCTCTCTTCCGCCGCCGGTCTCGCGCTACGCCGCAGGAGGGCGCTCCCGCGAAGGGAAGGTTAGACGGACCTGATTGACCGCCCCGGTCAGAAGCCCATCTCCTTTATGAAGGCGGCGTGGGCCTCATTCAGCCGTCGTTCCATGGCCTGGAACTCGGCCTCGTCCACCGCGGGCTTCACGCCGGTCTCGGCGATCAGGTCGTTGGTCTGCTGGGCACAGTCGTCCTGCGCCGCGTTGACCGCGCGCAGCAACTCGTCGGCGAGGTCCTGGCTGGCCATCCGCATCACGCGCGGGTTCAGCCGGATCGAGTCGATACGAAGGGAACTGTCGACTTCGACGACGATCTGCCCGCCCGCGGCCGTGCCGCTGCCGCGTACCGCGCCGAGCCGTTCCTGGAGGCCGGCGAGGCGGCGCATGGCCTCTTCCGCCTCCCGGGCGATCCGTTCCATGTCCTCAGGACCGACATTACCGAGATCGAACACCACAGAACCCCCAACGCGACACATCTGTAACAACGATCACTCCTGACTTTGGACAAAATAGTCGATACGCTCATCCCACGTTAAGCCGATGTTTCGCGGTCTGCGATTGCAGCTGGTCAAGGGAGAGGTTCATGGCCCAGGACATTCACGTCACTTCCAAGGCCATCGCCGACATCCAGCGGAATCTCAACGAGTACGTCATCCCGGGACTAGAGCGGCTCAAGAGCTCCGTTGACAGCACCCACGTGCCTTTCCCCGGCTTCGGCACGCTGGGCTTCGTCCTGATCGGCAAGTATGACCTCGTCCGCGACGACGTCAAGGCCTACGCGGACGACTCCATCGAGACGGTCCGAAACTGGATCATGGCCCTGGAGACGATCAGGACGAACTGGCGTGCGGCCGAGGACGCCAGCGAGGTCGGTTACCAATGAAAGGACGCCCGCATGCCTGACCCCGCGCTGGCCACCGCCGCGCTCAACCAGCTCAAGCTGGCCGCGAAGTCGGCTCCGGGCATCATAGTCGGCGTGGCCATCGCCACCACCGCGCTGGCGAACTGGCCCGGCATGGGCGAAGCCAAGTCCAACTGGAACTCGCTGGCCAAGGCCTTGGAGGTGGAGTACCCGAGCCTGATCGGCAACGCCGTCTTCCTGTCCAGGGCGGGTTGGGTCGCCGACGACCGCGAGGCGTTCCTCAACGCCGCCGCCCTCTTCACCGGCGACCTGCAGAAGCTCAGCGGCCTCTGCTACAACATGGAGGGGCAGGTCGACCAGGTACGCGATGCCTACGCTATCTACTGGCTGGAGATCGGCGCCCTCGCCGTCGTTGTCATCGGCTATGTCGTTGCCTGCATGGCCATGATGATGACGCCGCACCTGCGTGCCTCCGGCACCGTCATGCTCAACAGATTGACCGCGGCGACCAACTACATGATCGCCAAGAAGACCGGATTCCTCTTCAGCTTCCTGGGGGTGGCCGCAGCCACGCTCGGAACCAGCTCGCAGTCGCTGGGCCAGCTGTTCACCGTCCAGCCGACCCAGAGCGCCGCCATCGACTTCGAGCGCGCCGTCATCTCCACGGACCCGCCGTCGAACTACATCGCCCCGATGCGCGAGCTGCCCGCCCCACCGCAGCCGGAGGAGGAGGACCCGCAGCCGCCGGAGCAGTCGGAGCAGCCGGAGCCGCAGAAGCAGCCGCGCTGACCCATCACCCGGCAGCGGGGATCGGCGCGCTCACCACGAGCCCGCCTTCCTCGCGTGGCACGACCGCGGTGCCGCCGTGGGCGTGGACCACGGGCCGGACCATGGACAGGCCGAGCCCGACGCCGACCCCGTACAGTCGTTCTCGAGCCACCTGAACGGCTCGTACAGCCGCGGCACCTCCGAAAGCGCCTCCTCGGGCCCGGTGTTCTCCACCACGACGAAGACCGCGTCAGGCCGCGAGCCAGTGCGTACGCTCACAGAGCCTTCTGCGGAGTTTGTACGTGACCGCGTTGTCCGCCAAGTTCGCGATGACGCGCTCCAGCAGCACCGGGTCGCCCGCGGCCCGGGCGGGCGAAAGCTCGGCCGCCACCCCCTCGTACCGTCCGAGGACGGAGTGGGCCAGGTCGACCGGCTCGCGCTCTGTCAGCTCGCGCGCGCGGTCTGGGCGAGCGTGAGCAGCCCTTCGATGCGGCCCCGCGACATCCAGCCGCTGGGCGTGTCGGGCTACTGCCATCACGCGATGGAAGTGGAGCACATCGCGACGCCGGTCGTGCTCGCCCGGGCGTTGCTCCAGGAGGAGGCGCTCACCAGCGGCGGAGCATTGAACATCCTGCGCTGGCCGGTCGTCGGCCCGTCCCTCAACCGGACGCCGTACGGAGGGGTCGATGCGGAGGGAATGGCGGCCGTCGCCGGATGGTCGTCGAGGAGCTTCCGTTCGTCGGCCTTGGGTTGGCGCCGAACGTCGATGAGACGATCAGGGAGTACAAGATCAACGGGGTGGGACTTCCGTACGGGGCCGAGATCGAGGAGCTGAGCGCGGACGGCCGCGAGCAGGTCCGGGCCCCGCACGACGGCGACCGGCGACCGTGGGTGCTCACGACGGAGTGACGCGGGCATTCCGCAGCGGGCCGGGGCCCACCCATCGCCTTCCCGCGGGTGTCGTGGTCGGCCCGGTGGCACAGTTTGCATGGGGCGCTATTCGCGCGCTAGTGATGCGCTAGCAGTGAAGATTACTGTTCCGCCACGCCCGCCCGGATACCGCCACGTGGCTCGACCCGCACACCTGCTGGGTAAGCATTCATCAGGGCTCAAGATCGGGTACGGCGTGAGCGTCGTGCTGCTCGTGGGATGATCTTTCGGTGCAGGCTGGGGATGGGCGTCCGTCGTATGACGAGCTTGCCGCCCTGGTCGTGGAGC